>JAAYID010000339.1 GCA_012744285.1 Alcaligenaceae bacterium | reverse complement strand
GTGGTGGTGTCGTGTTTGTTGTTGTTTGGCGTGAAAGATACCGGGCCGTTGCAGGGGCGCAAACGGCCCTCAATGCAAGCGCAGTTGAAAGGCACCCTTGAGATTGCACGAAGCCGACTGTTCTGGCAGATTCTGCTTTTCCCGGCGGTTGTTGCCAGTACGTTCTATGCCGTTCAGTCGTTGTGGGTCAAGCCGTTTCTTCTGGATGTGAATCACCTGCCGCAGTCAACGGTTGATGGCCTGGTGTCATTGCTGGGCATTTCTGCCGTGGTGGGCAGTGCGGCGTCAGGACTGGTGGCGCGCCGTGTCGAAAAGCTCGGTATCGGCCTTTATCATTTCACGGGTTTGTTGCTGGCGTTGCTGGTAGTGGTTCAACTGTTGATCTTGGCCGGAGCGCCGTTGCCCCAGTCGGTGTTCTGGGCCGCCTACGGATTTCTGGGCGGGACCAACACCCTGATTTACGCCGTGCTGGTGGAAACGTTCCCGCGCACTATGCTGGGGCGTGTGGCCACAACATCCAATATGCTGGTGTTCTTCCTTATTTTCGCGTTCCAGAACGCCATCGGCTGGGTTATCGAGTTGTGGCAGCCCGTTGCGCCCGGGGTGTACCCGGCGCAGGCGCACATTGTGGCCTGGGCGCTTGTCCTTGCACTGCAGGTCGCGGCCGGCATCTGGTACTTTTCCAGCCAGTCTCCCAAGCCAATCAGGGAAGGTTAAACCGCGCTTGCGGGGTTCAGGCTGTTGCGGGCTGCAATGCCCGCATTTCCTGCCGGATCAGCTGGGTGGCCTTGACCATCTGACGCATCGGGTAAGCCAGTGCGGCCAGTTCGCCTTCGGTTTCAATCGATTGCGGCGGGTTGCCCTCATGGTCGTCAAGGAACTGTTCAATGGCTTCCAGCGATTGTTGAATTCCGGGCGGGATTTCCGGCAGCTGTGCCAGTAGCGGTATTGCGGCACTGATTTGCGACGCCAGCAGGTGATTCTGGATCAGGAGGTGATTCAGTTCGGGCACATTGCGTTGTCGGCTGGCGGGCTCTGACATCATGCGGTAGAACGCTGCCGTGAAGTTGCCCAAAGCAATGTAGGCGTTTTTGCGGGTCAGGCGCCAGGCGACATCGGCCTCTTCCAGTTCACGCGTCAGGCGCTGGCGCGTGTCTGCGTCAAGGGTGGTGTCCTGGATCAGTTGGCGACCCAGTGCCGCGTAGTGCATGCCCGCCCTGAAAAAGCGGGCATTGGCGTTTTTGGCGGCGGTAGCCAACGACCCCATGAAGTTGTGTTCCCACCAGGGCAAGATATAGCTGCAGCCCAAGGCCAATGCGCTGCCGATCAGTGTGTCGATAAGGCGTTCGCCAATCAGGAAGTTGGTGGCGGGCGAAATCAGGTGAAAGGCCAGCAAAATGCACAATGTATTCAGTGCGCCGGAGATCATGAAGTTGACCTGCACCATGCTGTAGCCCAGGATGCAGGCGGTGACCAGAATGGTGAAATACATATTCAGGCTGGGTTCAAAATTGAATACGAGCAAGGCCAGCATGCAGCCGATAAAGGTTCCGGCCAGACGGAACAGGTTGCGTTGCCGCGTCAGGGCGTAACCCGGTTTCATGACCACAACCGTGGTCAGGATGATCCAGTAGCCGTGAATTTCAAGGGCGGCACTGCCGTCGCTGGTTGTCATCAGTGCCGTCAGAACCGCATCAATCAGCAGGCCTAGCGTGGCGGCAATGGCGACCCGAACTGAATAGCGAAAGCTGGGCGAGTCCAGGCGCAGGTTGCTGGTGATCATGCCCAGGCGAAGTTCATTGTGCGACAGGAAACGGCCCAGGGTCTTGTCCAGACGGGTATCCACCAGCTTGAGGCTGGCTTCGGGCTGGGTATGCTCTGAAAGTCGTTCAACGATTCGTGTGGCGTTGCGAAGGCGTCGCAGCACCTGAACCAGCAGGGCATAGACTTCCGGGCTGGATTCGCTCAGGCCTTGCTGGCGGTATTGTTCCAGTTCGTACTCCATGGCACGGATCTCGGCTTTGACACTGCTGCGCTCTGTTACTGCCCGGTCGCGTGCGACATCCAGCGCCACCTGCCTGACATTGTTGGCCAGTTTGCGCAGCGCATCGCGTGCGAACAATAAAAAATCGCTTTCGGGCAAGGTGCGGTGCAGGGTGCTGTAATCGGTTTGTGTGGCCACCAGCGTATCCAGCAGGGCGACCATGTCGATGAAAATGTTGAGGGCGGCATAGCGTTGGCGGTCCGAGCGCGATTTCCCGGTTGGCAGTTCACGCAGAACGGTATTGCGCGCGGCTTGCTGGCTTTCGGTCATCGCCGATTGCTTGCGCATCAGGTCCCGGTAAGATGCTTCAAGGTCGGCATTGACGTCATAGAGCCGCGATCGGCCTTCGACGTAATCGGCAGTGGCAAACAGGGCAACCGATAAGGCTTGTTGTTCTTCGCGGTGCCAGAAGATTTTGTGTACGGTGCTGCTGTAAATGAAATAGAACAGCCCGCCGCAAAAAGAACCGAATGAATGCACCAGGACATCGTGGGGGGCCAGTGCCTCGCGCATGGTCAGGGTCATGATGAACAGGCAGGCGTAACCCATCAGGCCACCCTGGCGGCCGTAAACCGTGAACATCGAGAACAAAAAGCACAAGCCCGGAATGACGAACCAGATCAGGGTGTCGTGGGAAGCGCTCAGCCCTGTGATGATGGTAGTGGTTGTGCCCAGCAAGACGGCGCCCAGCATGGTGTTTACGCTATAGCGGCGTGGGCTGCCGGGTTGGTCGATCACGGCAACGCAGGCGGCGCCAATCGAGGCCACCATGCCCAGCGCATATTCGCCCAGAACCATGCCCCCGAACAGGGCCGGAATGATCACGCCGGTGGCCTGTCGTAACCCGCCAAAAAAATAGTGGCTGTAGAAGAAGCGTTGCAGAAGCGGCAGGGTGACGGTCATTTTTCAGTGGTGCGGAAAGAGTAGGGGTTACAGGTGGGTTGACCCAGACAACCCCGCAGTTGTCTGAAATGATACGACAGCTTCGCCAGGTTCTGAGGGGGTATTCCGTGTCCACGCCTGAGTGCCGGAAGCGATTCACGCGTGTTTGAAATAAGCTGAAGCAATTTTCGTGCCTTTTATGCCGCATTCACCATCGCATCATTGTCATAAAGGGCATTGCTATTTGATTCCGTTGCTGCAACGCGGTAAATTAGTGGACTAACTCGCCTAATACCATCGGCGGGTTGTGCAAGGTTCAGTTGTGCAGGCCTACCCGCCTGGCTTTTTGCGCCGAATTTAACGTGCTGTTGGCCACGCCAAAAGCGTCGAGTCAACGCTTTCCGTTTCTACCTATTGCATTCGCCCGAATGCGTGTACTGCATCTCGATGGGTGTCTGCCGAAACGGCAAGGTATCTGGGTGGCGTGGTTCCGTGAATCACAAAGCGCCAGTTTATGTTGCCGCCTTTGGTAAAACCCGGGCCAACAGGCCGGTCGGGGTTTCAGTGCCGGTTACGAAAGGAATTTATACATTATGGAACTCAATGGCGCCGATATCGTCGTACGCTGCCTCGCCGAACAAGGTGTAGACCACATTTTCGGTTATCCCGGCGGCGCGGTCCTTTACATTTACGACGCGATTTACAAGCAAGATAATTTCAAGCACATCCTGGTTCGTCACGAACAGGCCGCTGTGCATGCGGCCGATGCCTATTCGCGCTCATCCGACAAGGTCGGGGTTGCACTGGTGACCAGCGGTCCGGGTCTGACCAATGCGGTTACGGGTATTGCAACGGCTTACATGGACTCCATTCCTATGGTGATCCTGAGCGGTCAGGTGGCTACAACAGCCATCGGCCAGGATGCTTTCCAGGAGTGCGATGCCATCGGCATTACACGGCCCTGCGTGAAGCACAATTTCCTGGTGCGCGATGTCAAAGACCTTGCCGACATCATGCGCAAAGCGTTTTACATTGCCAAAACCGGTCGTCCCGGCCCTGTGCTGGTCGATATTCCGAAAGACATTACCGTTGCAACGTGCAAGTACAGCGCCCCGCGCGAAGAAGTGTCGCTGCGTTCGTACACGCCCGTCGTCAAAGGTCATCAGGGTCAGATCAAGAAAGCCGTACAAATGTTGCTGGCTGCCGAGCGACCCATGATCTATTCTGGCGGCGGTGTGGTCCTGTCTGATGCCTCCTCCGAATTACGCCAGCTGGTCGAGCTCGTGGGGGCACCTTGCACCAATACGCTCATGGGCCTGGGGGCATTCCCCTCTACCGACGAGAAATTTGTTGGTATGCCGGGTATGCACGGTACCTATGAAGCCAATATGGCCATGCAGAACTGTGATGTGCTGGTGGCTGTCGGTGCACGTTTTGATGATCGGGTGATTGGCAATCCCAAGCATTTTGCGCAAAACCAGCGCAAGATCATTCATATCGATATCGACCCGTCGTCCATTTCCAAACGCGTCAAGGTCGATGTGCCCATCGTTGGCAGCGTCAAAGACGTGCTTCAAGAATTTAACGCCATGTACGCCCAAATGGCCGCGGCAGAGTCGCGTACCGACGCGGCACGCCTGGCCGACTGGTGGAAGCAGATCACGACCTGGCGCGGAAAAGAGTGCCTGAAGTTCAAGAACTCCAGCAGCGTCATCAAGCCTCAGTTCGTTGTCCAGACCCTTTGGGAAGTCACTGGTGGTCAGGCGATCGTTACATCCGATGTGGGTCAGCACCAGATGTGGGCGGCGCAGTACTATGGCTTCGACGAGCCGCGTCGCTGGATCAATTCAGGTGGTTTGGGCACCATGGGTGTGGGCTTGCCCTACGCTATGGGCGCGCAAATGGCCAACCCCGGGCGTGACGTTGCCGTCATTACGGGCGAAGGCTCCATCCAGATGAACATCCAGGAACTGTCAACCTGCAAGCAGTATGGTCTGACACCCAAGATCCTGTGTCTTAACAACCGCTATCTGGGCATGGTCCGCCAATGGCAGCAAATTGACTACGGCTCGCGTTATTCCGAATCGTACATTGATGCCTTGCCCGATTTCGTCAAACTGGTCGAAAGTTACGGGCACGTGGGTATCCGCATTGACAAGCCTGCCGATGTCGAGCCTGCGCTGCGCGAAGCGTTTACCCGCTACAAAGACCGCCTGGTCTTCCTTGATTTCATTACTGACCAGACCGAGAACGTTTGGCCGATGGTCAAGGCCGGCCGTGGCCTGACTGAAATGATGCTGGGTTCAGAAGAGTTGTAAGGACAGAATCATGAAACATGTAATTTCCATTCTTCTTGAAAACGAACCCGGTGCGCTGTCGCGTGTGGTTGGCCTGTTTTCGGCGCGTGCCTACAACATCGAAACCCTGACGGTGGCACCCACTGAAGACGAAACCCTGTCGCGCATGACGCTGGTTACCCAGGGCTCTGACGATGTCATCGAGCAAATCACCAAACACCTGAACCGCCTCATCGAGGTGGTCAAGGTGGTTGATTTGTCTGAAGGTCCGCACATCGAACGTGAGCTGATGCTGATCAAAGTGCGCGCTGTAGGTAAAGAGCGCGAAGAAATCAAGCGCATGGCAGATATCTTCCGTGGTCGTATCATTGACGTTACCGACAAAAGCTACACCATCGAGCTCACCGGAGACCAGCGCAAGATCGAGGCCTTTATTGGTGCCCTCGATCGCAGTGCCATTCTTGAAACCGTCCGTACCGGCGTCTCGGGTATCGGTCGGGGCGAACGTGTTCTAAAATTGTAATCATGCCGTATTGCTGGCCCGCCTGTGGTGGCGGGCCATTGTTTAACCATCCTTGTAAACTGCGCCGTCGCGGTTTCCAAAAAAATCATGCTTGGAGCTTTATAAATGAAAGTTTTTTACGACAAAGATTGTGACCTCTCGCTGATCAAGGGCAAACAGGTTGCCATTATTGGTTACGGTTCGCAGGGCCACGCACATGCCCTGAACCTGCACGAATCCGGGGTCAACGTCGTTGTCGGCCTGCGTAAAAACGGTGCGTCCTGGTCCAAGGCCGAAAACGCTGGCCTGAAGGTCGCTGAAGTGGCTGACGCCGTGAAAAGCGCCGACCTGGTCATGATCCTGTTGCCTGACGAAAACATCGCCCAGGTTTACCGCACCCAGATTGACGCCAACCTCAAGCCTGGGGCTGTGCTGGCATTTGCTCACGGCTTCAACGTTCACTATGGTCAGGTTCAGCCTCGCGCCGACGTTGACGTCGTCATGGTAGCCCCCAAGGCCCCCGGTCACACTGTTCGCGGCACATACCGCCAGGGTGGTGGTGTTCCCGCGCTGGTTGCTGTGTACCAGGACAAGTCCGGCTCCGCCCGCGACATCGCCTTGTCGTACGCCAGCGCCATTGGTAGCGGCCGTGCCGGTATCATCGAAACCAACTTCCGCGAAGAAACCGAAACCGAC
>JAAYID010000030.1 GCA_012744285.1 Alcaligenaceae bacterium | reverse complement strand
GATCAACCCCCAGGGCCTGAGCAGCCGCTTGCCGGGTCTGGTCATCGGGGGTAGCCCCGATGCCGCCACAACTGAAGACGATGTCATCGGTGGCAAAACTGCGTGCCAGCACCGCTGCAATGCTGGCCCGATCATCAGAAACAAACTCGGCCCCCGAAAGCTGCATGCCACGTTGGCCCAGCAACTCGATCATTTTGACAAAATGCTTGTCTTGACGGCGCCCCGACAGGATTTCATCGCCAACGATAATCAGGCGCACACGCGGCACTGAAGAAACAGACATACCATTACCTCGAGAAGGATCAGACATCAATGACAGTTTCCTGGCGCAACTGGCGCAAGGCTTCAAGACTGAAGTGAGCGAATACCAGCGCCGAGAAGACCGGCAAAACGAGCCAGGCCGGCGGAAAAAGGTTGACCAGGGCCATGATCGTGCCCATCAGCCAATACTGACGGTTATGGCGCTTCCAGACAAGACGTCGCTCTTGGGCACTGGCATGTTCGATGACGGCGTCAACGCGTAGCATGCGGGTAAAGGCAAAGGCCCACCAGAACACCGACAACACAATGGGCAGTGGCGGAAACAGCCAAAGCGGCATAGTGACCAGCCACCCCACCGCAAACAGCCCTCCCACCCAGACGGCATTCCAGACGCCAAGGGCGGTTGACATTTCACCCCGACGCGTCAACCCCTTGTAGTCGCGCTGTTCAAGGTGGCGCAGCACCAGCGGCATGACAAAAACAGCGGCAATGACCAGACCCAGAATGCCGGCCAGTGGCAACAAAATGCCAACGGCCAGCATGGGCACGATGATGAGATTAAGCGAAAAAAGCCCTAGCCCCAGCATGAACTGGTCAATACTGTTGATCACACCCCAGCTTGCGACCTGATCTGTCAACCAGCCGGTAAGCGGCGTCCAGAAGGCCAGTAACAGCACAATGGCCCCCAGCAAGGCGATGATGAAGGGCAAGAACAGCGCAAACAGCATGCGCGGATGAAACTGCGACACCAGTGCACGCCGAAAGGCCTGCCTGACAGCACTCAACCCGGACACCCGGAGCGGGTCTGATGTTTTAACGACGACTTGAGAACCAGACTTCATTTTCATATCCTGACAAACATTCGACTATGATAGCCAAACCTGATTTTTTACGCCGCTCTGGTTACGCCTGTTTGACCTGCTCATGCCTGTTTATACGCTTCCCGACGACATTGAACCGCTTAAACGCCAGTTGATTCTGGCTGCCGCCCAACCGGGTAACCCGCATTATCTGGTCGTGTGCTATTGCGCCCAATGGTGCGACACCTGCCGCGAATACGCCGGCGCGTTTGCCCGGCTGGCCGAAAAATGGCCGCAGCACACATTTATTTGGGTTGATATCGAAGAAAGCCCCGAGCTTTTGGGCGACGAAGACGTTGAGAACTTTCCAACACTGCTGGTGCAGGCGGGTGACAAAAACTATTTTTTTGGCCCGATGCTTCCACATGCCGGACACCTGGACAAACTGCTGGAAACCGTAAGCCGCATGCCTGCGGTAGCGGGAGGCCCCCCTGCACTGGCGACCCTGATCGACGGCTGAACAACACCGCCGATACGCGCAGGCCTAAAGCGACAGGCCAGCGCCCGAAACACCATCGCCGGCCGGCGCATAAAAATCAACGGCCGCCGAGCAAAACGCCCACCGCCTTGCGAGTGGGCTTGGCAGGCAGTGACTGGGCGCCAGCACCCTGCGCAGCCGATGCCGCAGAAGGCACATACGGCTTGGTGAAGAAATCATCCAGCGGCTTGCGTGATGACATGTCGGCGTAGGTACGTGAACTGCGCTCGCGCGGCGCTGCGGAAACCGATGACGCACGGACGCGGGCAGGCAACTGCAACGTGCCACGCGGAATTTTGGTCTTGATGAGCTTTTCGATGTCAAGCAGATAACGCTCTTCGTCGGGCGAGAAAAATGCGATGGCTTCACCCGACGCCCCGGCCCGGCCGGTACGCCCGATACGGTGCACGTAATCTTCAGCGTTATAGGGCAAGTCGTAGTTGATGACACACGGCACGCCGGCGACATCAAGACCTCGGGCAGCCACGTCGGTAGCCACCAGCACTTCCAGCTCACCGGCCTTGAAGGCTTCCAGAGCCTTCATGCGGTCAAGCTGGCTTTTATCACCATGGATGGACTCGGCCTTGACGCCGTCGCGCCCTAAAGCAACCGCCAGGCGACTGGTGCCGATTTTAGTGTTGGAAAACACGATAACCTGATTCAGGCCACGTGACTTGACCAGGTGGACCACCGCCGCACGCTTGTCATCACCGGACAACGGATAAGCAATTTGCGTTACTGTCGATGCCGTCGCGTTGCGCGCCGAGACTTCGATTTCGACAGGGTCTTTCAGCCAGGTGCGACCCAGTTTGCGGATTTCGTTACTGAACGTGGCCGAAAACAGCAGCGTCTGACGGCTTTGCGGCAGCAGACGCACGATGCGATCGAGGTCAGGCAGGAAGCCCATATCAAGCATGCGGTCGGCTTCATCGAGAACCAGAATGCCCACCTGTGCCAGACTGATGTTTTTTTGTTCGATGTGGTCAAGCAAACGGCCGGGCGTGGCAATAACCACTTCACAACCACGACGCAAGGCCTCGCGCTGCGGATTGATATCGACCCCACCGAAGACAACGGCAGAACGCAACGGGATGGACTCACTGTACCGCGACACGTTTTCGGCCACCTGATCGGCCAGTTCGCGAGTCGGGGTAAGGATCAGGGCACGTACCGGATGACGCGCCGGGGAGGCGCTGGTATTGGCCAGCGGCATGAGCCGTTGCAAAATAGGCAGGGTGAAGGCAGCCGTTTTGCCTGTACCCGTTTGGGCCGCACCCATGACGTCTCGCCCCTGCATGACCACAGGAATGGCCTGGGCCTGAATCGGCGTTGGCACGGTGTAGCCGGTAGCGGCAATGGCTTGCAGAATACCTGGGTGCAACCCCAAGTCAGAAAAGGTGATTTGTGGCGTGTCGGGGGAAGTAGTGTCTGTCATTGAATACGGTTGCGCCTGGGCGAGAACACCCCGCCAGACTTTGATAACGCATGGATTTTAACGCACACGGGCGGGCAACCCTAACCTGCAATGCAGGAATACCCTGCAAAGTGTCGTTAAATATCCACGACTTAGCTTGACTTCAGAATGAAGGCGCCTTTATATAAGGGCGCGCAGCAGCCAAAAAGCCCCCATGCCCGACAAAATAACCGCAATTGTGCTGCGTGTACGCACATACACCACCACGGCCACCACGGCGGCCAGCAGCTTTACGTCAAAAAAGGCCCGACCGCCTTCGGCCCAAGGCAAAAGCTCGGGCACGATAATAGCGATCAGGGCAGCGGGCGGGGCATAACGCAACGCCCGGCGCACATTCTCGGTAAGTGGAATACGATTGCCAACGACG
>JAAYID010000338.1 GCA_012744285.1 Alcaligenaceae bacterium | reverse complement strand
GGCCTGCCCATTCGGGTCACGCGGCGGAATCAGAATATTCACGGTATCAACAATACCCACAAACCGCCCCTGAGGATCAAAGCGCAGTGTCGCTTCCTGACGGAAATAAATCGCATCCGTCAGGATGGACCCTTTGTGGGCCCACCGCGCCAGCATGGCCCCATTCAGTTGAGCATACGTGTTGGACGGTTCGGCACCCAACATCCGGACCGCATCAGCAAACGTGGTCTGACCCGGTACAAAATCAGCCAACGCCTCGGTTTTGAAGAATTGCCCGGTTGTCGTGCAACCTGCCAGTGCGACAACGGCTACGACAGCAGCCGTACGTGAAAACAGGCTGACGAAACCAGAACATGCCATTAAAACTACCCTTATTGAACCAATATCAACTTGTTATGTATTCTGGATCTTGTACATAACCGCTGGAGATCCGGGACAAACCAGTAAAAAACTGTAATTACCCGTTGGCGATCTGTAATTAACCGTTCGAGATCCGGAACAAGCTAGTGGCCTGGATCTGCTTGAACGCCAGCGAAGCCGCTTCAAGTGCTGCTGTTTGCTGCTGCAACTGCGCCGTTGCCTCATACCAGTCAAGGTCCTCAAGACGAATCAACTCTTGGGCATAACTGAGATTACGCAAACTGGCGTTATCGTCAATCGACTGAATTTCATTCAGGCGAGTACCCACCGATGAACGAACCGTCAGCACCTGGTTGTAGGTGACATCAACACGCTGCATGGTGGCATTAAGCTGATTCCGGAAGTCAGCCGCTTTAGCCGGATCAGACGCGGCAGGGTCGTTAAGTACAGCAATCAGGTTATCGAGTGCGTCGAAAACGTTGAGGTCCGCAATAGGGTTACCATCTACAGGCTCAACAACAAAGCTGGATGTAGTTGCCGGGGCTGTAATTGTTGGTGTGCCGGAGAACTCAACAGCCATATCACCACCCAACGAAAGCCGCCCCCCATCAAGGTCTGGAGAATCTAGCGCAGTGAGGGCTTTCAGTACCTCTGTCGGATTATCAGCATTCACTACCCTGTATTCGAAATTTCCCGGTGTCGGCTCGGTGAACTCGACCTGCAGTCTCAAGCCCGCATGATCCCCGGAGGCCGAATAAACGATAGGCTTTCCAACAACCGCATCCGGAAAATCGGTTGCCGTATCCGTAGAAACAACATGTGTGTTCGGCATAAACGCAGGTTCGATACGGAAAACATCACCTGCTGCAGGGCTGCCTGAAATTTTGAACTGTGCCTGTCCGAACACATCAATCGCTGATGTTGTGTCAGTAAACGCAACCGGCGATGAAGCCGGATCAATCGCATTTCCGTCGCCATCGATGCGCGTGATACTGTACTTCAATACACCAGCGTCATCAGCAAACGAAACCTGGAACGCGTCACCAATGTAACTGCCTTGAGAATCCGTAATAATGGGAGCCCCCACTACAGCGTTACCTGTATTTGCAGCCCCGGCAGAGGTCACATAATTACGCGTTCCCGTCGCTGCCTGCATAAACAATTCACGCCCGGTATCGGCTGCATCAAGCTGACGAGTCTGGTCAACCTGGATTTTGCGACGACCGTCATCTCCCTGGTACACAATTTTCCCGTCAGCCCCTTCAACGAAAGGCGGCTGTGTTCCTTTATGGCCCGAAAACAAGTACTGCCCATTACCATCGGTAGAATTTGCCAACCCCAGCAAATTATCGCGTGCATTCGACAATACGTTACCCAAAACGGCGCGGTCAGCATCGGATAAGGTGCCATTACCGGCCTCGACAAGACGCGTTTTGATACTAGTCAACAATGAGGTTACCGATGTCAACGTGTTCTCTTCAGATGACAACGCCGACTTGGCCACCTGACGGTTTTCGGTATAGCGCAGGTTCATGGTTTGCGATTGCGCAATATTGATGGTTTGCGCAGCGGCCAGCGGGTCGTCTGACGGATTGATCATCCGCTTGCCGGTACCGATTTGCTGATACAACTTCATCAAACCGGCCTGCTGGCTGTTGATGGTGTTGACCCCGGTCTGAAAAAACAATGATGAACTGATACGCATGGCAACCGCCTTTATTCAATCTGGGTAGCCGGTGCGCCACAACGGTTGCGCACCCGGACTCTACATGTATTACTGCTTAAACCTGAATTTAGTAACGCTTCATCCGAGGCTTATTACTGTTTCAGACTAAGCAGGGTATCGAACAGCGTAGAGCTGACGTTGATAAGACGCGATGCCGCCTGGAACTGTTCTTGATAGCGCTGCAGGTTAACGTACTCTTCGTTGAGGTTAACCCCGGAATACGCCTGCTGGGCCGCATAGGTTTGCTGAACCAGCGCAGCCTGCGCCTTCTGGGCGGTCTGGATTTGCTGCGTTTGCACACCGACGTTGTTAACGATTTGCGAATAGGCTTCGTTAAAGTTCATCGTACCGTTGCCCAGCGTCTTGGCCGTTTGCAACTTGGCCATTTCAAGGGCATTGGCGTTATCACTGACGCCGGTTCCCCGGCCGGCTGCAGCAAATTTTGCAGGGTCTGTCATGGCCATGCTGAGGTCAGAAGCCGCCATACGGGTTGGAGCGACCGACCACGAGTCGCCAGCGTGCACCAGGGGCGGAACGATGGTAGAGTTAGGAAAGTTAAACGTCAGTCCGTCATAATTTCCTGCCGCATCAGGCATTACAACAGAGTCCTCGGGCAAACGAACCACCTTGTACGCGGTGCCGTCAAACGATACCTGGTAATTAGCCCCGGTCAACTTGTTGGCGTCGGCGAATTCAACAGTAACAGTTCCGGTACTGGCAGGGTTATTGCGTGGAGAAGCCAGCACTGTCGGGTTAGCAATCGAAAACATGTCGGCGCCTGTATCGCCGTTCAGGTCTTCGCCATTGGCCTGCGCCTGATTGATTGACATGGCCAACCCCACGGCCAATCGACCCAGATCATTTTGCACAGCATCAAGCGAATCGGTTCGATACGACAACAACCCACCCAGCTTGCCGCCCGTAATGTACTTGTCGTCAAGCTCGATTTGCACAGAACTGTTATTGCCAGCGGGCAAGCTATAGGCCACGGCGGTACGACGTGGGTCGTAATCGGAAGGCTGGGCAGAAAGCGGGTATACAGTATCACCACTCAGCAATACCTGACCAGCACCAAAGGTCAGGCCGATACGGTCACCTTGCTCGATAACCTTCACGCCAACCAATTCATTCAGCTCAGCCACAGCCTGATCACGCTGATCAAGCAGGTCATTAGGGGCGGCCCCTGAACCCGAAGCCCGCGCGCGCACGATCTGGTTGTTGAAATCATGGATACGTTCGACATAGCTGTTGACCTGACGAACCACCGTGCTGATTTGGGTATTAATGTTGTCGCGCTGCTCTTTGAGAAACGCATTGGCATCATTCAGCTGACCGACAAGGCTAGAAGCCCGACCGAGAAGCTCTTTGCGCGCAGCCGGGTCGGCGGGCGACGATGCCACCGCCTGGATCCCATCGAAAAACTTCTGCAACGCCGGCGACACACCTGCCGTACGATCGGCAAACAAATTGTTGATTTGCGTGATTTCAGTGCCAAACGAAGCCAGTTCAGCCTGCTTGCTCTTGGCGTTCACCACCTGACGATACAGAAAGTTGTCGTAAGACCGCTCGATAGAGTCGGTGCGTACACCCATACCGATATAGCCGCGCCCCATACTCTGCGCACCTTCGGTCGACACCTTGACCTGCTGACGATTAAACCCATCGGTATAGACGTTATTGATGTTGTGACCCGCCGTCTGCATGCGGTTCTGCGCAACATTGATGGCGGCAAGGCCAAGATTCGCTAACTTCATAAGGTTCCACCAAAAAGTCAAAGTGCTGTACGACTATATTCGTACGCTGTAATTCGTTAACGGCAGAAAAGCCGGTTTATTTAGGCAAAAGCGTGCAAACAGGTAATTGTTTCCACAGTTCTATCACACTAACTTTACCGTCAGGCAGCCGACACCAGGCACCACATCAAGACAACTCAACGACATTGTCAAAGGCTTGATCTAAAGCCAGTGCAATCACACCATATGCCGCTTGGAAAAACAGCTACTGCGTGAAGCTCCGACAATAATCAGCGCCGTGCCATCGTCGCCAGGTTGCGCGGCGCATTTCCAGCGGTATTACCCAAGCGGTCATCAAAGTAGCCCATAATCGAAATGAGCTTGTCGGCATAGGCCGGGTCTGTGGCGTAACCGGCTTCCTGGATACGCACTGCGGCTGCTTTTGCGTCCGGCGCGGTCATCACTTCACTGTAACGTTCGGTCTGACTGATCAGACGGGCGTAATCGGCAAAAGATTCAGCGTACGAGTTATACGCCCGGAAAGGTTGCATCATTTTTTGGGGCTCACCATTCACATATTCGGTGGTCATGATATTGACCACCTTGCCCTTCCAGCTTGAAGTCGCCTTGATGCCAAAAAGATTGTAGCTATTGCTGCCATCTTCACCACGGATTTCGCGCTTGCCCCAGCCTGACTCAAGCGCCGCTTGGCTAAGAATCAACTTGGCCGGAATCCCGCTTTTTTCGGCAGCCTGACGGGCCGGCTCGGCCATCTGGGCCACAAAATCCTCAATGTGAGACGGTGCGCCTTTGATGGCAGTAAACACCGCATCAGAGGACGAACGCACACGTTGGCCCACTTGCGTTTTACCCAGCAGCTCCAGCAAATCGGAAATGGAATCGAACGGTTTGCTTGTGCCACCCGCCCCTGGCACGGAGGCCCCGGAAAGGCCGGGCAACCCGCGATCTGCCGACAGACGGGCATCAACACTGGCCACCAGATTACCGCGCAACTGGTCGAGCAAGGCCTGGGCCAACCCCAAACCGCCCGCTTTACCCAGCGACTGCGCAATCTGCTCG
Source organism: Alcaligenaceae bacterium (assembly GCA_012744285.1). Lineage (GTDB taxonomy): Bacteria > Pseudomonadota > Gammaproteobacteria > Burkholderiales > Burkholderiaceae_B > Neopusillimonas > Neopusillimonas aromaticivorans. Next base: position 1,252 of record JAAYID010000338.1, on the reverse strand, counting down.
TCAGACATGCTTTGTGCCAGCTTCATCTGCTGGCTGCCCATAATGTTTTCAAGACCGGGGGTAGACTGACGGGCCTGCTTGAGCAACTGTTGCAGCATCAGGGTTTCGAATTGCTGCGCGACATCACGCAAAGCCTCTTCATTTTGCGCCCCATCGCCTTGAACGCTGCGCTTGAGCCGGTCAAGATGTGAGAAATCCATCGAAGACGGCGTTAATTCAGTCGGGCGGGGCAAAAAATATGGCGTATTCATGATGACTGTGGCCCAAAAGTGTTCATGATGACCAAGGTCGAAATCGATTCAGAGCGACCGAGGCCAATAAGGATTCAGGAGGACTATGGCCGAATCTGGCGATTAAATGATTTCAAGATCGGCACGCAAGGCACCGGCGCTTTTCAGGGTTTGCAGAATCGACAGCAAATCTTGTGGCGTTGCACCCAGCGCGTTCAGCGCATTGATCACATCCGTCAGGCGCGCACTGGTCTGAATACGCTGCAACGACCCCCCTTCCGAGCGCATTTCGATCTGGGTGTTGTTGGTGACCACGGTTTCGCCACCGGCAAAGGGGGTGTCGGGCTGGTTCACCTGCTCCTGGTTACTGATGGCAATCGACAGATTGCCGTAAGCCACGGCGGCCTCTTCAATCGTGACGGTGCGGTTCATGACGACCGAACCGGTGCGGGCGTTGATGATGACCTTGGCCCGCGCAGGCGGTAACTTGACCTGCAGGTCTTCAACCTGTGACAGGAACCGGGCCTGCTGCTCGGGATCAAGCGGACCGCGCAACTGGACATGACGGCCATCCACCACCGACGCCGTACCGGCACCGAACTTGCGGTTGATCGCCGTAGCAACGTTCTGCGCAATACCAAAGTCAGTCGTATTCATTTCAAGGTTGATAAAACCATCACGCACAAACGTGGTAGGAACCCCGCGCTCGACAATGGCCCCGTCAGGGATCGTCCCGCCGTTCAACTGGTTCACCTGAACGCTGGAGCCCCCCGACGATGCGCCGGCACCACCCACCAGCAAGTTACCCTGCGCGATGGCATAGACTTGGCCGTTCGCCCCTTTCAGCGGAGTCATCAGTAGCGTGCCACCACGCAAGCTTTTGGCATTACCCAACGACGACACCACGACATCAACCGACTGGCCGGGGCGTGCGAACGCCGGCAAACGGGCCGTTACCATGACCGCCGCTACGTTCTTGACCTGCATGTTCGTGCCTTGCGGCACGGTGACACCCAGCTGCG
>JAAYID010000337.1 GCA_012744285.1 Alcaligenaceae bacterium | reverse complement strand
GATGAACGGGGAACAGGCTGGGGGCGTCGCCCCGGGTTTCTTCCAGGTACTCGATGATCGCGGCAGATTCGTGCAGGCAATGCCCGTCGGGTGTTTGCAGCCACGGGACTTTCCCGGTGGGACTGCCGGCCTGCGGCCACAGGTCGGCGGGCAGCGCATGCACCTCCTCAAAGGCGCGCCCCTGTTCAAGCAGGGCAATCTTGACCTTGTTGTAGTAGTTGCTTAGCGGAGTGCCGTGAAGACGCAAGAGACTGCTCATGGGGTGCTCCGTAACCGGTTCAGGTAATGATCAGGCAGTCGCCTGCCGAGGTGGGACAATCGTACAGTCGTTTGACGGCATCGGCCCGCTTTTTCAGGACACCGGACTGGTTAATGTAGCCTTTGTCGGTGATTTCGTTGTCATCAATATTGGGGGCACTGTCCAGCAACATGGCCCGGATGATGCGGGTGCTGCTGCCCGGGAAGTTGACATTGTGCCGTTCAATGCCTTGACGTATGACATCCAGCAGCGGGCCATGACGGGCGATGTTTGTATCGCTGGCCTCGGCCAATTCCGGGAATTTCTTGCGGATTTGCGTTGTATTCAGGAAAAACAGGGCACCCAGTTCGTCGCGGTCGTGGCCGGTCAGGACGGCATCGGTCACGAAGGGGTGAAGCTGGGGCAGCAGGTTGCCGCGTACCGTCGCCACAGAAACCCAGGTGCCGGTGGCCAGCTTGAAGTTCTCGGACAGACGACCGGCGTACATCAGGCCGTCTTCCGGGTGGTCGGTATCCACGAAGGTCACGGCGTCGCCGGTCAGCAGGAAGCCCTCGTCGTCGTAGCTCTTCTGGTTGGCGGCCGGGTCATTGAAATATCCGCGCGTGATGTTGGCGCCACGAAAGCGGATCTCGTAACGGTCGTCAAGGGGTACCAGCTTGGCTTCGACGCCGGGCGCGGGCAGACCCAGGGTACCCAGCACTTTTGGACTCCACCAGATCAGGGTGGCCGGCATGGTGGTTTCTGTCGAGCCCAATGATGACGACACCGGAATGCGTCGGCCCGTGGCTTGTGCGCTGAATTGCTCGAGCTTGAGCAGCGTGTTGGGCGACAGCGAAGCCCCGCCGTACACGATGACCTGAAGGTTGGGGAAAATATCTTTGGCGATGTCTGGGTCGTCTTCCATGGCGGCTACCAGCATGTCCAGCCCGCGCGGCACATTGGTCATGACGTTGGGTTTGATGGTACGCAGGTTGTTCACCGTCCGGCCGATCAGCTGGGGTACGGGTTTGCCGTCATCCAGGTACAGGGTGCCCCCGTGGCGCAGTACCAGAGACAGGGCACCGTGGGCACCGGCCGTATGATTCCAGGGCAGCCAGTCCACCATGACCAGCGGTTCCTCGGAAAGGAAGGGCCATACCTGGTCCCACAGGACCCCCGACGCGACGATATTGCGTTGGGTCATGATGACCGCTTTGGGGCTACCCGTTGAGCCCGAGGTGAGCAGCAGGCGGGCGATGGTGTCAAGGTTGACCTTCGCGAAGGCCTCGTCAACCGCCGGGTTGGGTGGTGTCTGAAGCGCCTGATCCAGTGTGAACGCGCCTGTCGGGGCGTCTGTGTCACACAGCCAAATGGCGTTGGGCGTGTGCTCGCGGGCAACGGTCATGGCCTTGGCAAAGCGCTTGCCCGAGCTGGCATACACCAGGCCGGGTCCGAATCGCTGCGACAGGTCGGCGATCTTTCCGCAGGCTTCCGACATGAGACTGTAGGCGGGCGATACCGGCATGACGGGTACGCCGATTTGCATGGCGGCAAACTGCAGCAGGGCCTGGTTGATACTGTTTTCGCTGAGGATCAGCAGGGGGTGCCCGGCCGGCAGCTTCTGGTCCAGCAACCATTGCGACAGCGCATTGACCTTGGCCAGCGCCTGGGCGTAAGTCAGGCGCTCCCAATCGCCAGTTGCACCCATCTGGGCCAGAAATGTCTGTTCCGGGCGGCTGGCGGCGTGGCGGCGCAGGTATTCGCCGAGCTGTTGTACCGGCAGCGCATTGAGGGGGTGCGCATTGGACAGCAGTACGGTGCCGTCTGGACGGGTATCCAGCCGGATATCGACGGGCGCAAAATTGACGTTGCGAAAAGGCGCGTCGGGGCGAAGGGGTTCAATGGCCTGAATGGCTTCGGGGATATGACGGGTCATTGCTGCGGATTCCGTGAAAATCAGGGGGCGCGAAAGCCCAGTAGTACCTTGGTGCCGCGCGGGGCACTGGAAAAACGTTCCCAGATGTCGGCGAACTGGCGTCCAGGCCATGTTTCGTGAGGCGAGGGCGTCAGGATGCCTTGGGCCATCAGGTCGAACATTTCCGCCATCTGGCGTGTGAAATGGCCGGTTTCCTGAATCAGCAGGCCACCGCAATACACCCCCATGATCGAGGCGCCTTTGAGCAGCAACAGGTTGGTGGGAATTTTCGGGATCTGGCCGGCGGCAAAGCCGATGACCAGCAGGCGGCCACGCCAGGCCAGGTTACGTACGGCCGGTTCGGTGTACAGATCACCCACCGGATCGACCACGATGTCGGCACCCTGTTTGCCTAGCACCTGACGCAAGCCGTCTTTCAGGGCCTCGGGTGCTACAGACAGGCAGGTGTCCGTGGCCGTGTCCGTGATGTTCAGTGCCGTGCCGGCTCTCACCACCGTGAAGACATGGGCGCCATTGTGCCGGGCAATCTGTACGCAGGCTTTGCCAACCGCTCCGTTGGCCCCCAGGACCAGCACGCGATCGCCTGCGGCCAGTTGTGCACGGTCAATCAGTCCGTGGTAGGCGGTCAGGTGTGAGTTGATTGAAGCGACCGCGTCTGCCGGTGCCAGGCCGTCAGGAATCTTGACCAGACGATGGGCCGGTGCCACCAGGTGCGTGGCCCATGCGCCGCAGACGCCACTGGAGACAACCCGGTCGCCCGGCGCAAAGCCTGTGACATGGTCGCCCACCGCGGTGACGGTACCGGCGGCATCAAAGCCGGGGGTAAAGGGCAGTTCGGGCTTTTCCTGGTAACGGCCCTGAACCAGGAGGTGATCGGTGAAATTGAAAGCTGAACAGTCGATCGCAAGGCGCACTTCACCGGAGCCCAGGGGCGTTTCGGAAACGCCTTCAATAACGTGGATTTCAGGCGGGTTGCCGTAGGCGGTGCAGCGCAGGGCGAAGTCGTTGGAAGTCTGGCTCATGGGAAACAGGGTCGCAAGATTGGAGCGGGCACGCCGTTGCCGGCGTGCCCGGTGAACTACACGGAGAAAACGGGGGGACGGGCAAACCGGCGGGTTTGCCCGAAGCCTGGCGCTTACTTGGCCAGAGCGAACTTGCCGTCTTTGACGGTAACCAGCTCGACGCCACGCTCGTCAAAGCCGCTGTGGTCTTCGGGTGTCATGTTGTAAACACCTTGTGTACCAGGGACTTCCTTGATTTTCTCAAGGGCGTCACGCAGGGCCACGCGGAATTCTTCAGTGCCGGGCTTGGCCACTTTGAGCGCCTCGGGAACCGCGGCTTGCAGCAGAATGCCGGCGTCCATCATGTTGCCGCCAAAGGTGGCGGGCTCGTTGCCGTGTGCTGCTTTATAGGCGTTGATGTAGTCAAGCGCGACTTTTTTGGACGGGTTGCTTTCAGGGACGTCGTTGGGCACCAGCATGACGCTGCCGCCCAGGATGGTGCCTTCAACCTTGGGGCCGCCCAGTTTGATGAACTCGGTCAGCGCTGCACCGTGGGTCTGGTAGAGCGTGCCTTTGTAGTTCATGTCAGTGAGTGTGACCTGGGGCAGTACAGCGGGGCCGCCAGGGGCCGCGATGAGGACTGCGTCGGGTTTGGCTGACAGTACGCGCAGGGCCTGACCGGTGACTGACGTGTCAGGGCGCTTGAAGCGTTCGTTGGCAACGATTTCAATGCCACGCTCTTTGGCCGCGTCAGAGGCCACTTTGAACCAGGTTTCACCAAAGGTGTCGCCGGTGCCGATGAAGCCGATTTTCTTGACGCCGTTGGCTTTCATGTGGTCGAACAGTTTGTTGGCGACCAGACCATCGTTTTGCGTGGTTTTGAAGATCCAGCGGCGTTTTTCGTCCATGGGCAGAACGATGGCAATGGTGCCTACCGGTGCCAGGACGGGTAGCTTGGCTTCGGCGGCGAAGTCAAGGATGGCCATGGCGTTGGGTGAGCTTGAAGGCCCGGCCAGAACGTCGATTTTTTCTTCAGAAATCAGTTTCTTGATGAGGGTGACGGATTGCGAAGGGTCGCTGGCATCGTCAAATGCGATGTATTCGACTTTTTCCCCGCCAATTTCGGTCGGCATGAGCTGGATGGTGTTCTTTTGGGGAATACCGATAAGCGATACGGGACCGGTGGACGAGGTAATGACACCGACTTTGAGTTGGGCGTGTGCCGAAGCGGCAAATGCCAGACCGGCGACCACGGCGAGCAGGGTCTTTTTCAGTTGCATGTAGGAGGTCTCCTGATTACGTTTGGTTAAGGTGAGAAAGACTCTGCCATCTTAGCGGGTCTTTCTGTCCTGGGCTATTAGTGAAATCCTGCCCTTTGTTCGACTCATGCGTCGGGTGTTGCGCTGGCATAACGACCCTTCCAGTACACCAGCGGAGGGCCTTCATGGTGGGTGAACCGGCTGACCCGACCAAGAATGATGTCGTGGTCACCGGCTTCGATCAGGGCATGGGTGTCGCATTCGAACGCGGCCAGTGCGCCGTCAATGAGCGGCAGGCCGTCGTCGGAGACCGAACAGGCCATACCGTCAAAGCGGTGTTCGATGGGCCCGGTCATTTGCTGGGCCACCTGCTTTTGATCGTGCGCCAGAATATTGACGACGAATCGCCCCTGCTGGCTGATGATCTGGTGCGCCGTTGAGCCCCGAATGACATTCCAGCTGATCAGCGGCGGGTCCATCGAGACACTGACAAATGAATTAATGGTCAGGCCATAGGGCGCACCCTGTGTGTCGAGGGTGGTGATGACCGCAATGCCGGTGGCAAAACGGCCAAAGGCCTGACGCAGTTCGGGTTTGTGGTTATTCGTCATCACGTTCGCCTTCCTTGTAAAGCAGGCCATAGCCCAGACGGTCAATGCAGATTTCGGCCGTCCAGGGCAGCATCAGGGCACCGCAGCGGCTGTCGCGGAACAAACGTTCAAGCGGGAATGTTTTCAGCATGGCCTGGCCTCCGCAGACGCGTACGGCCATGGATGTGATTTCAGCACAGTATTCCATGACGGTGTACTGGCAGGCAAAGGCGCGTGAACGTTCTTCGCGGCTGGGGCGGCGCTTGAACTCCGACGTGACGCGATGGAACAATGCCCAGGCCTGTTGCAGCTTGATGTACATCTCGGCGATGGCGTGTTGTTTGGTCGGGTACATGCGACGCTTGACGTTGACACCCGCAACGTCGCCGCGCAGGTAGGCAACGGCAAAGTCGTATGCGGCCTGCGCCACACCCATGTAGGTGGGGGTGAGGGTCATGAACATGTGCGGGTACTGCGAAGCCGCCTTGATGTAAATGCCGCGCGGCATGAGCTGGGCAGTTTCGGGGACCAGAACGTCTTTGAAAATCAGTGTTCGTGACACGGTGCCGCGCATGCCCAGCGGGTCCCAGTCGCCCACTACGGAAACGCCGGGGGCGTCGGCCGGGATGGCCATGAACAGGGTGTCGGCCAGGGTGGCACCGGGGACGTCGTCGGTACACAGTACGCCGTAGTAGTCCGCATGGCCGGACAGTGAAGCGAAAATTTTCTTGCCGTTCAGTACCCAGCCATCGGCGGTACGGGTCGCGGTGGTGCCAAAAGCGTGTTTGCCGGCGGCGGCGCCACTGCCTTCCGAAAACGGTTGCGAGTAGATTTTGCCGGCCAGCATGTTGCCGTAATGAATGCGGCGGTTTGCTTCGTGAGCCTCACGCTCTTCGTCGGTCAGCTCCATGGCGTCGATCATGTCGGCGGTCCAGAGCGAGTTGGCGTTGTGCATGTTGAAGGTGTTGGCCGTGTTGCCACAGTAGTAGGCAATGCGGCTGGCCACCAGGGTGTAGGTGCGGTAGTCGGCACCCAGACCGCCCAGACGTTTGGGAACGCACAGGCCCAGGAAGCCCATTTCTTTCAGGTCGTCGTAGTTTTCAGTGGGGAAACTGGCTTCGCGGTCGTATTTGAAGGCGCGTTCGGCCCATTTGACGCCATATTCGTCAACTTTGGCGATAAGTGCTTTTTGTTCGGCCGTAAGGGGCAGGCCGTTGAAGTGTGCGTTGGCGTCGGCGGAGTGGGCGTATTCGGCGAGGTAGCTGCTGTCCATGATGGGTGTCCGGTATCGGGTTGAACGGAAGTCGGTTGTCAGGGGTGCTGCGCCAGGAAGGCGTCCAGAACCTGGTTGAAATGTTGCGGGTTTTCGAGGTTGGCCATGTGCTTGACGCCCGCCAGTTCCTGAAATTGTGCATTGGGCATGCTGTCGGCCATGCGTTTCATGCCCTTGGGCGGAGCCTGGTTGTCGAGTTCACCGGCCAGCAGCAGGGTGGGCGCGGTGATGCGCTCCAGGTCTGCTTTGCGGTTGAACGTGACCAGCAGGCGCATGTAGTCGATATAGCGCTCTTTTTCGATCTGGCTTGCACTGATCAGGGCAAGCTGGCGCATGGGTTCGGTGATGTTCGGGCCCATGAAGCCGGTCAGCATGTCGGGCGCCGCTTGCGCAAAGCTGCTGTATTTGGCCAGAGGTTCGGTGCGCTGGCGAAGGAAGTCCTCTTGCCAGTGCGGGTCGGTACTGCCAAAGCCGGCACTGGTGGCCGACAGGATCAGGCTGGCGACGCGGTCGGGATGCTGGTGGTAGAACGACTGCGCCACCATGCCGCCAATCGAGTGACCCATCAGGTGTATACGCGGCAGGCCCAGTGTGTCGAGCATGTCGGCCAGTGCTGTGGCCAATGACGGCCAGTCGAGGGATTTCAGCGCAGGCGATGTGCCGTAACCCGGGGCTGTCCAAGCAATGGTCTGGCGCGTGCGCCCGAAGTGAGCCAGTTGGGGCAGCCAGACATCGGCGGTCGAGCCCATGCCGTGCAGCAGCACCAATGGGGTGCCTCCGATGCCATGGCTGAGCCAGGAAGGTGTGGTGTTCATTTGAAAACGTCGTCGCAGAGTTTGCCCTGGTCCACCACCTTGACCCCATCGAGTGCCACGGTGCAGTGACGCATCGGCAGGTCGAAGTGTCCCAGGGTGTGACGGCCGGCAACATCGTTGGCGCCGGTTGAATACAGGAAGTTGCCTGCAAATGCGCGAAGTTCGGTGCCATTGGTGTCTGCTTTGTCGAACATCTGCAGGGCATCCCAACGGGCCTGGGGGTTCATGCCCCAGCCGACGTGGCTGACGGCGTAAGCGTCGCGGTCTTGCCAGGCTTCCATATAGCTG
>JAAYID010000336.1 GCA_012744285.1 Alcaligenaceae bacterium | reverse complement strand
TTCTTGGACAGCGTTGCTTCAATCTTGAATGTCAGCAGCAACTCGTAGAATTTACGGGTATAGGTTTTTTCTGACGACAGGTAAAAGTTTCGCGCCACCTGCATGGTGATGGTACTGGCCCCCTGCGATTTGGCCATGCTGGTAATGTTGGCCACCGCCGCACGCGCCACACCCTGCCAGTCAATGCCACTGTGCTGATAGAAGCGATCATCTTCTGCAGCCAGAATGGCCGACTTCATGACATCGGGAATTTCATTGAAGCGCAGCACATTGCGGCGCTCTTCGCCGAATTCGCCAATAAGCACCTTGTCGGCCGTGTAAATGCGCAGTGGCACACGGGGCCGGTAATCAATCATGGCGGAAAGGTCGGGCAGATTGGGCCACGCCAGGGCCAAGGCCAGCGCCCCCAACAACGCGCCACACACGCCCAGGCCCGCGAAAAACACAGCGGTCTTGATCAGGAGACGCCCGAACCAGTGATTGGATTCCGGAGCGGCGTTCTTGGAAGATTTTGCAGATGAACTCATTTAACGGCGATTTTAAGTCGGGGAAGAATCAGACTATGATGGCTGCTTCAAGATTATGTAACAGTTTAAGTCAGCAGCACCGGCCACGAGCCCTATGGCTGGTGGGATAATACACAAATGAACGAAAAAACCTGTACCCCCGCTTGCGTCGAAACGGCGCTTTTGCCTTACAGCCGCCCGGTCATACTGGTTGGCATGATGGGCGCGGGTAAAACAACCATCGGGCGAGGTCTGGCCAAAGCCACCGGACGTGACTTCATCGACCTTGACCACGCCATTGAATCACGATGCGGCGTACCTATTCCTCATATCTTTGAGGTCGAAGGCGAAGAAGGGTTCCGTAAACGCGAAACCCTTTTACTGGATGAATATTCGCAGCAACCCGGCATTGTACTGGCCACCGGGGGTGGAGCGGTACTGGCATCAGAAAACCGTCGCATCCTGACAGAGCGGGGTGTTGTTATTTACTTACGGGCTGCCGCCGACGAGCTTTACCGGCGCGTCGCCAAAGACCGTAACCGGCCATTGCTGCAAACCGCCAACCCTCGCGAACGGGTAGCGCAATTGCTGGCACAACGTGCACCACTGTACGAAGAAGTTGCCGATATCACCTTCGACACCGGCCATCTCCCTGTCGCGCAGGCCGCCACAGCACTGGCGCAATTGCTGCACTCAACACCCGTATCTCCATAATCATCACTGCACCGTCTCTTATGACCACCACTGTTAACGTTGCTACCCCTGGCGGGCACTACCCCATCCACATTGGTCCCGGCCGTCTCGACCACCTGCACGACAGCGTCCCGGCCGATGTCACCGCCATTGCCGTCGTCACCAACCCCACCGTCGGTGCCCTGTACGCCGAACGGGCCATGACGGCTCTGCGCAAAACCGGGAAAAACGTCATTTGCATCGAATTGCCCGACGGCGAAAGCTACAAAGACTGGCAAACACTTAATCTCATCTTTGATGGCTTGTTACAAAATCGCTTCGACCGCAAAGGGTTGCTCGTGGCCCTGGGCGGCGGTGTTATCGGCGACATGACCGGTTTTGCCGCAGCCAGTTACATGCGCGGCGTGCGATTCCTGCAGGTGCCCACTACATTGCTGTCCCAGGTTGACTCCTCGGTGGGCGGAAAAACCGGCATCAATCACCCGCTGGGCAAGAACATGGTGGGGGCGTTCTACCAACCCATCGCCGTTGAAATCGATACCGACGTTCTCAAGACACTGCCCGCGCGCGAAGTATCGGCC
>JAAYID010000335.1 GCA_012744285.1 Alcaligenaceae bacterium | reverse complement strand
GGATTACGTCGAGCGTTTTGAAAAGGCCTCTGTCGAAGGCATGTCAGCTGCGAACTACCATAATTTTAGGCAGTTTATCGCTACTTTAGATGAAGCCATTTCACAGCAAAATAAGGTAGTATCCCAGCTTGACCTCAAGCTTGAGCAAGGCAAACAGCGATGGTTTGATCACAAACGGCAACTGACCTCGTACGAAACGCTGCTGTCGCGCCAGGAAAACGAACGCCAGCTACAGCTCAACCGCAAAGAACAGAAGTTCAACGACGAGATGTCCATGCATCAGTACCGTCGTCATCAACCCCACGCAAAGGGTAACGGGTAACGCCATGAATGCACAACAAACGACATCGGTCGTCAACCTTATTTCAGCACAGCCGGCCAAAGTGACGGCCACAAGTTTTTCCGACGCCAACGCTCAAAGTTTTGCCGATATTCTGGGCAGCCAGCGTACCCAACCGGCCGCGCCAGCGCCGCAATACCGCAGCCCGGCACCCGCAAGCAATAACAGTGCGGCACAGTCAGGCAACAGCCCGGCACAAAGTGCTCCGACCAATACGCAACAGGCCTCTTCCACCCCGGCGCCGCAAGCCTCTTCCGCCAGCACCACCAGCGCTCAGCAATCCACCTCAAGTGCTGAAACCTCGCAAGACCCGACCGCCGCCAACGGTGCTGTAGCCTCCAACACCAGCAACTCGGGCGCAAACGACACCAGCAACTCGGGCGCACCTGACACCGACGCTTCCCCACAGGCCAACAAACAGGCGGTCACTGACGACGAAGCCGCCGCCAACCCTGTGGCCCTGGCCATGTCTGACCTTGCTGCAGCGGTCGCACAGGTCTTCATGGCGCGTCATGCGTCAGGCACCCCTGCAACCGGGGCTGAAGCGGCGCTTGTCACAAATGACACTTCAGCAACGGCTGACGCAACCCGACCAAACGGGGCCAATCTTGCCCAAAACGCCCAGGTGCTCACGGGTTTTCTGCAGGAAGCGGCTGACAGCCGCGCCAATCAACGCGATCTCGCAGAAAACAGCCTGTCGGCCAGTCAACGCGTTGGTGCAGATCCTGCCACGAATGACACTCGCCTTGCTTTCACGAATGACACTCGCCTTGCTTTCACGAATGACCCACGTCTTGCGGTATCGGGTCGGGCCCGCCCTGCCTCATCGGCAGATGCTGATGCCCTCCGGGGGCAAACCCCTGCCTCGGCGGTTCAGGCCACAACTGACGCTGCCCGCGAGAATGCCGATAGTGCATTGGCCAGGCTTAACCAGCGCGCCGACACCCTCGATCGCGATGCACGCCTTGACGCGAATGCACGCCTTGCCCCCGAAAAAGCAGCCGGGCGCAACGCCAGCAGCACAGCCTCTGAAATTGAATCTCGTGCATTCAACACACTCTCTGAAAGCAGCCTGAAGGCTGATGCTGACCTGAAATCCAATTTCATCGCTGCAGCCAATAGCACTTTTGGGCGTGAGTCGGCACAATCTCAACCACAGGTCGCAACACCCTTGACGGAAGCCAGCATCGGGCTTGCCCCGACCCCCACCAGTTTTGCGCCCGGGTCCATGGCTGCGCCGCTGGTCAGCACACCGTTGGGCCACCCCCAATGGGGCAATGATTTCAGCCAACAGGTAGCCGGCATCAGCCAGACGCTTAAAAACGGCCTTCAAACCATTGAAATGCGGCTCGACCCCCCCGATCTGGGCCCCATCCG
>JAAYID010000029.1 GCA_012744285.1 Alcaligenaceae bacterium | reverse complement strand
GCTGACGTCGCTCGTGACGTTAACGAATCGATGGTTGTTGAATTGTATTCGCGTTAATTTCTGTCGCATGTACCGGGCTTTCTGGCCTGGTATGTCAACAGATCCAGGCCCACTTTCCGGTATATTCCGGGAAGTGGGCTTTGCAGTGACAGCCCTTATCTCGCAGACCCTATCGTGGCCCACAAGGGTCAGGCCTGCATGTCAACACTCCGTCAGCCTTATCGGTGTAACGAGCCGAGGGTATTGAAAAGGAATCCAAATGTCGTCTCAAGTGTTTCTCAAGCCCCGTTCAATCGAGGTCGAAGCCGTTGCCAAAAATCACGCCAAGGTCATCATGGAGCCTTTCGAGCGCGGTTATGGCCACACGTTGGGCAACGCCCTGCGCCGCATTCTGCTGTCGTCCATGGTTGGTTACGCACCCACCGAAGTCCAGATCACGGGTGTCGTGCACGAATACTCCACACTGCCTGGCGTACGTGAAGATGTCGTTGATATCCTGCTGAACCTGAAAGGCGTGGTGTTCAAGCTGCACAACCGTGAAGAAGTCACCTTGACCTTGCGCAAGCAAGGTCCTGGCTCGGTGCTGGCCAGCGACATTGAATTGCCGCACGACGTAGAAATCATCAATCCTGATCACGTCATTGCCACGCTCACTGACGATGGCCTGCTTGAAATGCAGATCAAGGTTGAGCAAGGTCGCGGTTATGTTCCCGGCAACGTTCGTGCGCTGGTCGAAGACCGTCACCACACGATTGGTCGCATCATTCTGGACGCGTCCTTCAGCCCGATTCGTCGCGTCAGCTATGCCGTTGAAAGCGCTCGTGTCGAGCAGCGTACTGACCTCGATAAACTCATCCTCGACATTCAGACCAATGGTGTCATTACGCCGGAAGAAGCTGTTCGTCAGTCGGCGCGTCTGTTGATGGATCAGATTTCGGTGTTTGCGTCTCTGGCCAGCGATGGTGAAGACGCCGATGTTCCGGCAGGTCCGCGCGGCAGCAAAGAACAGATCGACCCCGTTCTGTTGCGACCGGTCGACGATCTCGAGCTCACCGTGCGTTCGGCCAATTGCCTCAAGGCCGAAAACATTTACTACATCGGCGACCTTATTCAGCGTACCGAGAATGAATTGCTCAAGACCCCCAATCTGGGTCGCAAGTCGCTCAACGAAATCAAGGAAGTTCTGGCTGCACGCGGCCTGACCTTGGGCATGAAGCTGGAAAGCTGGCCGCCCCTGGGTCTCGAGCGTCCCTGATCACCCGTTTTTCCGGGCCACACGGTGTGGTCCGGGTATTTAGCCAACAGCCCGCGGCAACCCCGATAGAAGAGCTGTTCACTTCCGTCAGGCCCGATTTTTCGGGTCAGGCGTCCAAGATTCAAAGGAAATATCATGCGTCACCGTAGTGGATTACGTAAACTCAACCGCACCAGCAGTCACCGTTTGGCAATGTTCCGCAACATGGCCGTTTCGCTGATCACTCACGAAGCCATCAAAACCACGTTGCCCAAAGCCAAAGAACTGCGCCGCGTTATCGAACCCCTGATCACTCTGGGTAAAGAGCCCACACTGGCCAACAAGCGCCTCGCGTTTGCCCGCCTGCGTGACCGCGATGCTGTTGTCAAACTCTTTGCAGAACTCGGCCCCCGCTATCAGGCTCGTAACGGTGGTTACACCCGTGTCCTGAAAATGGGTTTCCGCCAGGGCGACAACGCGCCCATGGCTTACATGGAACTGGTCGACCGTCCTGAAGCTGAAGAAGTTGACGGTGCTGAATAAGCGTTGAAGTGTCGGTGGCGGCATTCGTGTCGCCGCAGTATTTGAAAACCCCGGGCCTGTCCCGGGGTTTTTTTTGGTGCGATCGCTCACTATTGTTGAACAATCCTGCACCAGTTTGCTTCAAGCTTAAACTTTTTTCACTAATTCCCGGGAAAACCCTGCCTTGTTCAGGTTGTCGTACGAAATAAAAACCAATACTCTTAAGCGGTGTTTCAGATAAATGCTCCGGCAATTTCCGGTATTCAATCTGCCATTGTCCGGGGCACTGAACCCCTCATTCAAAGGAGTAGTACATGTTAAGAAAAATAGCACTAGGTTGTGTGGCTTCGGCATTGATGGCCCTCGGGGCAACCGCACAGGCGCAAGATCCTGTGCGTATTGGTTTCATTACGACCTTGAGTACGCCGGCCGGGTATCTCGGTGAAGACGCACGCGACGGTTTCAACCTCGCGGTCAAGCAAGGGGGAGGAAAGCTGGGTGGTGTCGCGGTGAATGTCATTGCCGAAGATGATGGCCTGAAGCCGGCCAACGGCAAGCAGATTGTCGACCGTATGGTTGCCGATGGAGTGCGCCTGTTTTCCGGGGTGATTTTCTCAAACGTATCAACAGCCATTATCCCCTCCATCGTGAATGCCGGTGGGTTCTACGTCAGCCCTAACGCAGGTCCGTCGCCGTTAGCGGGCAGCCGTTGCGACAAGAACTATTTTGTGGCGTCCTATGAAAATTCCGCCTTGCACGCCTCGGGTGGTGCGGCCGCCAACGAACTGGGCTACAAGAAAGTGGTTTTGCTGGCGCCCAATTACCAGGCCGGTCGTGACGCATTGGCGGGTTTCAAACGCGAATACAAGGGCGAAGTTGTCGCTGAAATCTACACAAAACTTGACCAGTCGGACTTCTCGATCGAGATGGCACGCATTCGTGATCTGAAACCCGATGCCATCTATCAGTTCCATCCGGGTGGTTTGGGCATCAATTTTGCCAAGCAATACGCTGCGGCGGGTTTGAGCAAGACCATTCCAATGGTACTGCCGGTGTTTTCAATGGACGGCCGGATGCTGGGTGCAACCGGTGACGCGGCCGAAGGCCTGTATACGGTGGCCTTGTGGGCCCCGACCCTTGACGTACCCGGTAATGCCGAGTTCGTGAAGGCCTTCCAGGCCGAATATGGCCGTACGCCAACGCACTATGCAGCCACAGCCTACGATACGGCCAACCTGATCGGCTCTGCACTCAAGGCTAACGGTGGCGACATGGCCAAAACGGATGAATTCCGTGCGGCAATGCGCAAGGCCGAGTTCCAGCCGGTGCGAGGCAACTTCGCGTTCGACACCAACCATCATCCCGTCCAGGATTACTACCTGATCCGCATCGAGCGTAACGACAAGGGTGAACTGGTTCAAAATGTCCAGCGCAAAGTTCTTGAGAATCACAAGGATCACTTCGCTCCTGAGTGCAAAATGAACTGATGATCCTGTGATCCTGTGATCCTGTGATCCTGTGATCTGTTGAGCGTGGTGCCTGCGTCTGCCGGCCCCGGTTTACCCGTCGGGCCGGATGTGCAGCGCCAACGGGTATACCCCGTCCTTTTGCCCCGCAGTGTCAGTCGCTTGCGGGGCATTTCAATGGCTGCGTTACACTGGGGGCACGTTCCGGCAACGCACGCCATGCCATGCCACGTTCCGTCGCCCCACCCCGCCAGCCCGTATTTTCAGAAGGTGCTTCATGAATCCTGAACTGGTCCTCGTGTTAAGCAACGCCCCCGACGAACTGCTTGCCAAACGCATTGCCCACGACCTGGTTGAAGAACATCTGGCCGCGTGTGTGAACCTTGGCGCGCCGGGGTTGTCCATGTACATGTGGCAGGGGCAAATGGAAGGCACGTCGGAAATTCCCCTGACCATCAAAACCACGCGCGCCCGTGTGCCCGATGTCATTCACAAGATCAAGTCATTGCATCCCTACGAGGTGCCCGAGATCCTGGTGTTGCCGGTCATTGGCGGGTTTGAGCCATATGCGGTCTGGGTTCACGAACAAACACAGGCTCCGGCGACTTGATGCAGGACACTTATTCAATGTTGTACAGGTTTTATGCCCGAAGCCGGGCCTTTTTTATGGGGTTGCTTGCTGTTCTGGCTGTCGTATCGGCTCTGCCGGTGGCAGCCCAGGACGATTTCCTCGACCCCGATGTGGCGTTTGTCATGTCGGCTGCGCAGGTGGGCCCCGACGAACTGCACATTCATTACACCATCGCACCTGCGTACTACATGTACCGCACGCGGTTCGACGTGGCTACCCAGCCTGCTGCCGATACCGTGCGCGATGTGCTCTACCCGCCGGGCCTGGTCAAGTTTGATGAAACCTTTAACGAAGATCTTGAAGTTTATTACCGGCAGGTCACGCTGCGTGTGATGTTGAAGCCGGGTAATGGTCCCCAGACACTGGCGGTGACCAGTCAGGGGTGTGCCGATGCCGGCCTGTGTTACCCCCCCATCACCAAAACCCTGCAGCTGACGCAGGTTGACGGTGGGTATCAGGTCAGTGGCACAGGGGTGGTCAAGAGCGTGCCTGAGCCGCTGGCTAACGTCATTGACCCGGGCAAGTCCAGCACGTCGGCCGTATCAACCCCGGCAGACTCTGCGGCGTCAATGGGGGCCGTCGAAGCAGGTCCGGAAACCCGTTCGGGTTTGACCAGTGCGCTGGCGGGCAACGACGCGGGGCTGGCAAGTTATCTGGTGAATGCCGATCCGTTCACAGTGATTGGCCTGAGTCTGTTGTTGGGCGTGCTATTGACCTTTACGCCGTGTGTTCTGCCCATGGTGCCGATTGTCCTGACGGTCATTGCGGGCAGTCAGCACGCCGGGATTAAACCCGGGCGCTGGCGCGGGCTATCGCTGGCTGCGACCTATTTGCTCGGTGTCTCCATTTTGTACACCGCGATGGGTATTGCCGCGGGCCTGGCCGGTGCCAGTTTGGCCGCATGGCTACAAACGCCCTGGGTGCTGGCCTTGTTTGCCGTTTTGCTGGCCTTGCTGGCCCTGGCCATGTTTAATGTC
Source organism: Alcaligenaceae bacterium (assembly GCA_012744285.1). Lineage (GTDB taxonomy): Bacteria > Pseudomonadota > Gammaproteobacteria > Burkholderiales > Burkholderiaceae_B > Neopusillimonas > Neopusillimonas aromaticivorans. The sequence continues at coordinate 3,086 of JAAYID010000029.1, read as the reverse complement.
TATACCTTTCAGGCACCGTCGGGCATGCAGTCCGCCCTTAGCCAGCGCCTGGCCGCAATTCCCGGCGGGCATTATGGCGGGGCCTTTGTCATGGGGCTGTTGTCGGCACTGATCATCGGGCCCTGTGTCGCCGCGCCACTGGCAGGTGTACTGTTGTTCATCTCACAGACCGGGGACTGGGTCCTGGGTGGAGCGGCCTTGTTTGCCCTGGCCTGGGGGCAGGGTGTGTTGTTGCTGGTGCTGGGTGCCGGGTCCGGGGCGATGTTACCCAAGGCGGGGCCCTGGATGGAAGGCATCCGTCAGGGCTTTGGCCTGATGTTGCTGGCAACGGCATGGTGGATGCTCAATCCGGTGCTTCCCGCCGCCATCATGGTCGTGGGCTGGTCTGTTCTGGCCTTGTGGTCGGCGTTGTTGCTGGGGTTGTTGCAAGCCGGTCCCGCCGGCGTGTGGTCGGCGTTGCGCAAGGCCGTTGGCCTGATGCTGGCCGTGTGGGCGGTACTGATGCTGGCAGGGATGGCGTCGGGCACCTACAGTGTTTTGCAACCGCTGCGTGGTTTCATTGCGTCGTCTACCACCATGAATGCTACAGGTGCCGCAGCCTCCGCGTCTGCCGTAATGTCTGACGATATCAAGTCCCGGTTTGTCAGCGTGGCGTCGGTGCAGGAACTGGATCAACTGCTGGCCAACACCAATCGTCCGGTCTTGCTGGATTTTTACGCCGACTGGTGCGTGTCGTGCATTGAAATGGAAAAATTCACCTTTACCGACCCTGCTGTGGCGCGCCTGATGCAGCAATTCGTTCTGGTGCAGGCCGACGTCACCAAAAACACCGATGACGACCGTGCCCTGTTACGTCGTTTCAACCTGTTCGGCCCGCCCGGCATCCTGTTTTTTACGGCGGGCGGTGATTACATCAACAGTGAACGGGTCGTTGGCTTCATGAATGCCGCCGATTTTGCGACCGTGCTCGAGCGTGTACAGGCCGCAGGCAAGGCGGAATAAACCCGGCCCTACCCTGACAGGCCCAGGGCTGGCCAGTGAATACTGGCGTTGTCCATCCAGGCCGCGCCTAAATCTGCGCCCCGCCCATCTGGAACAGTTCCCGGTGCTCCTTGATGGCGAAGCGGTCGGTCATGCCGGCAATGTAGTCTGCAATGGCGCGTGCCTGCTCGACCGCAGTATCGCGCCGCCAGGTGGCAGACAGCAGGCGGGGTTCATTCAGATAGGCCATGAACAGGTCGCGCACAATGCGCCGGGCCTTGACCGTCATGCGCATGACGGCATGATGGCGGTACAGATTGTCGAGCAGGAAGCGTTTCAGCGCGTCAGCCTGGGCCCGGATGGGGGGTGAAAATGCCGCCAGTGGCGGGCTGCGTCGCACCGCATCCGGGCTGTCGGGCCGGTGGGTTTCAATATGCTCAAGCGTGGTACGGGTCAGGTCGATGATCAGGGTGTTGATCATGGCCCGAATGGTTTCTGAAATGGCACGTTGGCGATCCAGGTTGCGATAACGGGTCACTACCTGAGCATAGTGGGTAGCAAAAATTTCGAGCATCTGTAATTGCTCGATGGTAATCAGGCCCGAGCGCAGGCCGTCGTCGATGTCGTGGTTGTTGTAGGCGATTTCATCGGCCAGGTTGGCGATCTGGGCTTCCAGCGAGGGCTGCTGACGCATCAGGAACCGTTCGCCGACGCTGCCCAACTGACGGGCATGCTTCAGCGAGCAGTGTTTCAGAATGCCTTCACGGGTTTCAAAGCACAGGTTCAGGCCATTGAACGCCGCGTAGCGTTCTTCAAGCGTGTCGACAACCCGCAGGCTTTGAAGGTTATGTTCGAAGCCGCCGGCGTCGGGGGCAAACTCGCGCATGCAGGTGTTCAGTTCATCTTGCCCGGCGTGGCCAAACGGGGTGTGCCCCAGGTCGTGCGCCAGGGAAATGGCTTCGGTCAGGTCTTCGTGCAGCCCAAGGTTGCGTGCCAGGCTGCGGGCGATCTGGGCCACTTCAATACTGTGGGTCAGGCGGGTGCGGAACAGGTCCCCTTCATGGTTGATGAAGACCTGGGTTTTGTATTCCAGCAGGCGAAAGGCGTTGCAATGAATGATGCGGTCGCGGTCACGCTGGAATTCGGAACGGCCCACCGGCGGCGGTTCGTGATGGAGGCGCCCACGCGAAAGCGAAGGGTCGCAGGCATACGGGGCCAGGGCCGTCATTCAAGCTCCTTACATTACCGGCACCGAGGTTTTATGCAGTACGTCGCGCAGTACGTTCAGCGGTGCCCCCTGAACGATGGCCTGTCCTATTTTAGGCAGAAGAACGAAGCGCAGATGGCCGCCCTCGGTCTTTTTGTCAACCTGCATCAGTTCGATCCAGCGTTCGGTACCGAGGTTTGGAGGAACAACGGGGCAGCCGATGGCATGGACGACGTGCTTGACACGCGCAACGCTGCCGGTATCCAGCCCGACCGTGTGGGCCGAGAGTTCAGCGGCCTGAAACATGCCGCAGCCGACAGCCTCGCCGTGCAGCCACTCACCATACCCCATGCCGGCTTCAATGGCATGACCAAAGGTGTGCCCGAAGTTCAGGATGGCCCGCAGCCCCGATTCGCGCTCGTCTTTGCCGACCACCAGGGCCTTGAGTTCGCAGGACCGCTTGATGGCGTGACGAATGGCTTGGGGCTCAAGGGCACGCAGGTCGTCAACGTGTTGTTCGCACCAGTCGAAAAACCCGGCGTCGATGATGAGCCCGTATTTCACGACCTCGGCCAGCCCGGCCGATACTTCGCGCGCGGGCAGTGTCTTGAGAACATCGGTATCGATTTCGACGGCAATGGGCTGGTAGAACGCCCCCACCATGTTCTTGCCCAGCGGGTGATTGATACCGGTTTTCCCGCCCACCGAAGAGTCAACCTGGGACAGCAGTGTGGTGGGCACTTGCAGGAATCGCACGCCGCGCATGTAGCTGGCGGCCGCAAAACCGGTCATGTCGCCGATGACGCCGCCGCCCAGGGCCACGAGCAACCCTTTGCGGTCGAAGCGATTTTGTAACAAGCCATCAAAGATGAGATTAAGTGTTTGCCAGTCTTTGTAG
>JAAYID010000334.1 GCA_012744285.1 Alcaligenaceae bacterium | reverse complement strand
TCCTGACCAACGGTAAGGACTTCGGAGGGGTGACGAACACGGCGCCATGCCATGTCGGTGATGTGCAGCAAGCCATCGATACCGCCCAGGTCGACGAACGCACCGTAATCGGTGATGTTCTTGACGACGCCCTTGACGATGGAACCTTCGGACAGGTTCTCGAGCAGCTTCTGACGCTCTTCACCCATGCTGGCTTCAAGGACAGCGCGACGCGACAGCACAACGTTGTTGCGCTTGCGGTCAAGCTTGATAACCTTGAATTCCATGGTTTTGCCCTCGTAGGGCGTGGTGTCCTTGACCGGACGCAGATCGACGAGCGAACCCGGCAGGAACGCGCGGATGCCGTTGGTCATGACAGTAAGACCGCCTTTGACCTTGCCGGTGATCGTGCCGTTGACCAGTTCGCCGGACTCGAGCGCCTGCTCGAGCGACAGCCAGGCCGACAGACGCTTGGCGCGATCACGCGACAGGATAGTGTCGCCATAGCCGTTCTCGAGCGAATCGATAGCGACAGAGACGAAATCACCGGCCTGAACCTCGACTTCGCCCTGATCGTTCAGGAACTCTTCGAGGGGGATCAACGCTTCGGACTTGAGACCGGCGTTTACTACGACGAAATTGTGGTCAATACGGACGACTTCTGCCGAAATGACTTCGCCGGACTTCATGTCCTGGCTTTTTACACTTTCGGCAAACAGGTCGGCAAAGCTTTCACCGCCCATAGCGGCGGCAGGGGTTAGAGTTGAGGACATTAAATTAAATCCATAGGCCAAAATGGCCGGTAAATACACACCAGAGCAAACCATTTGCAACGGCGGAGTTCAAACAACGCTGTCAGGCTGTACCTGAAGCCCGCAAAACCACACGGGCTCAGGCGCCTTGAGCACCTTTTCCCGACCAGAGGTCGAGTACTGCATTGACTGTTTCTTCAATGCTTAAATTCGAGGAATCTATGGTGACGGCATCAGGGGCGGCCACCAAAGGCGCATGGGCCCGAGAGCGGTCGCGCGCATCGCGCTCTTCAAGATCCCGCGTCAAGTCTGCTAGATTAGCAGGAAAGCCCTTGTCGATCAACTGCTTACAACGCCTTTGCGCACGTGCGTGTACATCAGCCACCAAAAACACCTTTACCGGAGCCTCCGGAAACACCACTGTACCCATATCGCGGCCATCGGCAACCAGGCCCGGCGGCTGACGAAACGCCCGTTGACGCTCAAGCAAGGCCTGACGAACCGCCCCCAGCGTGGCCACCTGCGAGGCCTGCACGCCGATCGACTCGGCACGGATGGCATCGGACACCTCGGTGCCCTTGAGGAAAACCTTGCCATCCTCAAACCGCACATCAAGGCCGGCAGCGATGCGGGCCGCACTCTGTTCATCCGTCGTGGCAACACCCGCGTCACGACAGGCCAACGCGGTCAGGCGATACAGCGCACCACTATCGAGCATGGCCCAGCCCAGCGCCTGGGCAACCCGCTGGGCCACCGTGCCCTTGCCCGAAGCCGTCGGGCCATCAATGGTAATGACGGGAACAGTCTTGTAATCGGTCATACTCACCATCATGCGCTGACCAGCTGGCGAAACACAGTGAAGTAATCAGGAAATGTTTTCCTGACACAATCAGGATCCTGAATAGTGAGCGGCACCGGACCAAATGACGCCAGCGAAAAGCACATGGCCATCCGGTGATCGTCATAGGTTTCTATGCTCGCCGAACGCCATGCGGATGCCTCGGCCGGCGGAGTCACGGTAAGCCAGTCCGGCCCCGAGCTGACCGTCGCACCCAGTTTTTCCAGCTCGGTATGCATGGCATGAATGCGGTCGGTTTCCTTGACCCGCCAGCTGCCGATGTTGCGCAAGGTACAAGGACCATCGGCGTACAGAGCCAGGGCCGCAGCGGTCATGGCCGCATCGGGAATCAGATTGAAATCGGCATCGAAAGCACGCAATTTTTCGCCGCGCGCCACATTGACGCCGCGCGCTTCAATATAAGTGTCGTAGCGTGAAATGGTGGCACCCATGGCTTCCAGCGTATCGGCAAACGCCACATCGCCCTGGATGCTGTCATGACCAATGCCATGCACCCGCACCGGCCCCGAACCAATGGCACCCATCGCAAGGAAGTATGAAGCCGACGACGCATCGCCTTCCACTTCGATGACACCGGGTGCGCGATAGGCTGAACCCGCCAGGATAGTGAAGCGCTGCCAGCCATCGCGCTGGACGCGTACACCAAAACGTTCCATCAGGTTCAGTGTAATGAGAATATAAGGCTTGGAAATCAGTTCCCCATCGACCTCGATGACCACCGCCTGACCGCTGCGTCCGGCATGAATCGGAGCCGCCAACAGCAACGCCGTCAGAAACTGGCTGGACACATTGCCTTTGACACGAATGGGGCGCGACGCATCGATAGCACCGGTACGAATATCAAGGGGCGGAAAGCCATCATTGCCAAGATACGTAATATCTGCACCCAGTTGCCGCAACGCCTCGACCAGATCACCGATCGGGCGCTCGTGCATGCGGGCAATACCCGACAACCGATAATGCCCGCCCATCAGAGCCAGTGCGGCGGTCAGGGGCCGGAAAGCCGTGCCTGCATTACCCAGAAAAATATCCAGATCAGCATTGGCAAATGGAACGCCACCGGTAATTTCCACCTCGGTGGTCGACTCCTGGCTGAGTGACACACCCAGTTTGATCAGACCGGCCAGCATGACTCGCGTGTCGTCGGAATCAAGCACGCCACGAATCCAGGTCGTCCCCGAAGCCAGCGCCGCCAGCAGCAACACCCGGTTTGAAATACTTTTTGATCCAGGCAAACAAATGTCACCTGCGGCATGGGTTACCGGAGACAACAACAAATCAGGACTCGTCATGACAAACCGCTCCTGCTACCCCAAAAACGACGCGCCAAGGCGGCGCGTTCAAGTAAATCGAAAAGCTGCTGACCGTCATTGTGCTCAAGCGCCTGCTCGGCTTGGGCCAGCACGGTACGCACTTGTGCAAGTTCAGACAGAACCGCCTCGCGATTGGCCAGAAAAATATCTCGCCACATCTCGGGCGAGCCCGCAGCAATCCGGGTGAAATCGCGAAACCCGGTGCCCGCCAGACGCAGGCGCACGTCGGCATCGGCCGAGGCAGCCACCTGGGCCATGAAGACGGAAGACAGAAAATGAGGCACGTGGCTGACCGACGCCAACGCCGTGTCGTGATCCTG
>JAAYID010000333.1 GCA_012744285.1 Alcaligenaceae bacterium | reverse complement strand
CGGTTGTATCGCTGATCCGTGCATAAACCGGGGTCTGACCCCGTTTTATGCGAGATACTCATCAGGCCTGTGCCCTTTTAGCCATCATTTGACCCGCTTGGCTCCTGGCTGCCATGATTTTGTCATCACACCCGCATAAGGCTGTCACATAGCCTCTCTAGCATTCCGGATTCCCTGCAAACTTTGATGGAGAATTCGGGTGAATCTGAGCCTGTTTAATCGTGACTGGTACCTTTCAAACAATCCGGATATTGCCGCCGCCGTTGCCGCCGGCCTGATTGATCCGGAACAGCACTTTGTACAATTCGGCATGGCTGAAGGCCGCTCGCCTCATCCGTTATTCGATGCGGATTTCTATTTGCAGGCGAACCCGGACGTGGCCGCCGCCGTACAAAACGGTGCGATTTCTGCTGCGGAGCATTTTTTCATGTTCGGCATGAACGAACCGCGTGGCATCAACCCCGTCATTCATCTGGGTGAATACCTGTCGTCCAACCCCGATGTCGCACAAGCTGCACAAAACGGACAAATAGATGCGCTGACCCATTTGCTCAACTACGGTGTGCGTGAAGGGCGCGAACTGGGCAATGGAATCTCGGCACAACGCCCACAATTGGCGCACCCATTGAGCTTGACCTGGGTGGTCGCGGTATTCGCGCCATTGAGAAAGCTGCCGATGGCAGCGGTTACCTGATCCTGGCGGGCCCGGCCATGTCTGCCAGCCCCGAGGTCACCCATGACTTCCGGCTTTTTGCGTGGAATGGCAGCACCGCCCCCCAAGAGCTGGACGTCAGCCTGGATACCCTGCGCGACGCGACTGGTGGCAGCTTTGAGACACTGGTCGAAGTACCCAGTATTCTGCCGGGCACACGCATTCAGTTGCTGCAAGACAACGGTGACACGGTTTGGGAAGGGCAGACAAAGGTTTCCAAGGATTTGAACGCTGCCGACCAGAAGTTCATGGGGGAACTGGATTACGTTGGGTGATCCAATTGCATCAAATAACGCACCAGAACTGTTGCGTACCAGCCCTGCGGCCGGAAGCGACAAGACCTTTAAAGCCTCCAATATTGAACTGATCTTCGATCGTGGCGTCCAGCGTGGCAACGAGGGCACCATTACCTTGAAGGCTGAAGGTCAGGAAGATCGCATCATCAACATTCATGACACGACCCAGGTCAACTTCAACTTCAACACCGTGGTGATCAATCCTGCCGCTGACCTGCTGACCGGTACGGCCTATACCGTTGAAATCAGCGCCGGCGCCATCAAGGGCTGGAATGGACTGACCGGCGAATCGGCGCTGCAATTTTCCACCGCAACGCCACCCGACAGCTATTCACTGATCATTTCCGAAGTCAATTCATCACCCGGCACGGGAGATGAATTTTTTGAACTGTACAACCACGGCACGACATCAATCGACCTGAGCTGCTGGACGTGGACGGATGACGCAGGCAAAACGGTTATGACATTCGCTGACGATACAACCATCAAGGCCGGTGAGATCCTTCTGGTCATTAATATTGACAGTAAAGAATCGCGTACGGCGGCTGACTTTTTAACGAATTGGGGATTGTCTGAGGGCACAACCAATTTTGTAAGTTTCAAGGGCCCCGGCTTGGGTAAAGGCGATGCCGTTGTCATCTTCGACAAGCTCAACAATACGGCCGCATCGTTTAATTACGGAACTGACTTCACAACAGAGGTGAACAATAGTCTCATTCCCTCAACATTCCAGCTGTTCTCTGGTACGACGGACAACCATGCAGGGAAAGTCGCTGGCGGTTCGGAGACCGTATCGGCCGTTTGGAATGGCCAGTCGACCGCAACACCTGTTTATGTTGCGGCAACCGCAGGCGAGTTGGGTGCAATTACCCTGACAGGCAACCCGGCCACCATAGGGTCGCCAGGGAGCCTGGGTCTGACGGGTTGAATGTCTATCCGTTAATGAGGGCCAACGCCCATGCACAATGTACGCATGAGCGTTGGCAATTTTGGGAGACTAACTCTTAAAAGGAGAGGCACAGAACCTTTTTCACACTCCGGATGCCCTTGATAAGCGTAACCTTTAGCGTTACTATCGCAGCATGATCAAATCGTTTACTTGCCACGATACGGAAATGTTCTTCGCAGGAAAGCGCATTTCCCGCTTTGTGGCATTTGAAGCGACAGCGATGCGCAAACTGCAACAGTTGCACGCGGCACCCAACCTCGACTTCTTGCGGGTACCACCGGGCAACCGTCTGGAAGCCTTATCGGGAAACCGGGCCGGACAGCACAGCGTTCGCATCAACGACCAGTGGCGGGTGTGCTTCGTATGGAAGGAAGGCCATGCCTGGCAGGTCGAAATCGTGGATTACCACTGATAAAGGACGCACCATGACACGCGAAGTACCCCTCATCCACCCAGGTGAAATCCTGCTTAAAGACTGGCTTGAGCCCTTGGGGATCAGCCAGTACGCTCTGGCCAAGGCAATCGATGTCCCGCGCCGGCGCATCAACGAGATCGTTCAAGGACACCGGGCTATCACGGCCGATACTGCCACGCGGCTAGGTGTCTTTTTTGGGGTCGATGCCGAAGGTTGGCTGGCCCTGCAAGCGCACTACGACACCGAAATCGTGCGTGAGCGGCTGGGTGATGTACTGACCCATATCCCGCGCTATGACCGCATTGCTCAAGCCCCGAACGTCACGTGATTGCTGCACTTCGCCTTTAAAGAGTGGATATGAACCATTCCGAAACGCCCGGCCTTGGCGGCCAGCACGCTGTCATCACCTACGACCCGGACATCGAGATGTTCAGGGGTGAATTTATTGGCCTGAACGGCGGCGCGGATTTCTACGCTTCCGACGTTGCCGGGCTGCATCGGGAAGGTGAAGCATCACTTGCGGCGTTCATGGATGAATGCACCAAACGCGGCATAGCGCCCCGCAAAACTTTCTCCGGAAAACTCTTGCTGCGCCTTAACCCCGAAATGCATCAGGCGGCCGCAGTGGCCGCTGCTGCCAAGGGCGAAAGCCTGAATCAATGGGTTGTTGAGGCCATCAAAGATGGCGGCATCTGCACCCTGACCGAAAGGGCCGTTTCACCGATTTGTAATTGAATAGAACAAGACACTGGCTTGAGCAGATACAACAATAATGCTATACATATATAGCAAAGATACCAGGAGCTCATCCCATGCT
>JAAYID010000332.1 GCA_012744285.1 Alcaligenaceae bacterium | reverse complement strand
GTCAGTGTGCCCGTTTTGTCAGAACAAATGACCGTGACTGAACCCAGCGTTTCGACTGCGGTCAGTTTGCGGGTGATCGCCTTGCGACGGGCCATGCGTTGCACGCCGAGCGCCAGGGTGATGGTCATGATGGCAGGCAAGCCCTCGGGAATGGCGGCAACGGCGAAACCGATGGCTGCGAACAACACGTCCGCCAGGGGGTAGTCATGAAATGCAAAACCAATGATCAGCATCATCGCGGCCAAGGCCACAATGACCATCGACAGGGTTTTACTGAATTCGGCCATTTGCCGGGTAAGCGGTGTTTGTACGGTCTGGACTTCAGACATCATGCGGTTGATGTGGCCGATTTCAGTGTGTGAGCCTGTGGCCGTAACGACACCCAGCCCCCGACCGGCAGCCACCAGCGTTCCCGAAAATGCCATGCAGGTTCGGTCACCGACGCCGGCCTGTGGGGCAACGGCCAGAGTGTTTTTGTCAGAGGGCTCCGACTCGCCGGTCAGTGCGGACTCTTCAATGCGAAGGTTGTTGGTTTCGATCAGCCGGATATCGGCGGGTACCCTGTCGCCCGAACGGAGTCGGATGATATCGCCGGGTACAAGGGCGCCGGCGTCAATTTCGTTCCATTGGCCATCACGTTTGGCCTGGGCATGGGGCGAAAGCATGTTGCGAATGCCCTCAAGTGCGGCTTCAGCCTTGCCTTCCTGAATGAAACCGATGATGGCGTTGATGACCACGACCCCGACAATGACGCCGGTATCTACCCAGTGCTCCAGTACGGCCGTAATGGCTGCCGCTGCCAGCAAGATATAAATTAGTACATCGTTGAAATGCTTGAAAAAGCGTTTCAGAAGGCCGTCTGTGGGTGGTTCCGGCAGACGATTGGGGCCAATACGATCCAGGCGACGTCTGGACTCCTCTGTGCTCAGGCCCGTGTGCTGGGCCTCGAGCTGTGTCAGGATGCTTTCTGTGTTGAAGGAGTGGGCGTTTTCGACAGGGGCCGGTGTATTTTTAGTCATCGATAGTCGTTCATCCTTGCACGAAATTCATTTCAGGGGGGCAACGAACAAGCCCCCCGATTTTCGGGTGTGCGAGTTACGTCTTGAAGACAGACACAGCGCGCACCAGTTGGGCTGCTTCATGGTTGAGGCTTCGTGCGGCTGCGGCGGCCTCTTCGACCAGGGCGGCATTCTGCTGGGTTCCCTCTTCCATTTGGGCCACGGCCAATCCCACCTCGTTGACGCTGGTGCTCTGGGCGGCGCTGGCGGCGCTGATATCACTCATGATGGCGGTGACACGTTTGATTGTCTCTACGACGTCTTCCATCGTGTGCCCGGCCTCGTCAGCCAGTGCGGTGCCCTGATGCATGCGCGTGACGCTGTCATTGATCAGGCCGCTGATTTCTTTGGCCGCTTCCGCCGAGCGTGCGGCCAGGCTGCGTACCTCGGCGGCCACGACGGCAAAGCCCTTGCCCTGCTCACCCGCGCGGGCAGCTTCGACGGCGGCGTTCAGTGCCAGGATATTGGTTTGAAAGGCAATACTGTCGATCAGGCCGATAATGTCGGCGATCTTGGCCGATGCGGTGTTGATGTCGCGCATGGTCCCCACCACGGTTGACACCACTTGTCCCCCTTTTACGGCGACCTCACGGGCCTGGTGGGCCATTGCATCGGCCTCGCGAGCATGCCGTGCATTTTCCTGTACGTGGCTGTTCAACTGGGCCATGGCGGCTGATGTTTCAACCAGTGCTGCGGCTTCCTGCTCGGTGCGCGCGGCCAGGTCGCTGTTGCCTTGCGCGATTTGCATGCTGGCCGTGGCGACACCGTCGGCATCGGCGCGTACCGTGGTGACCAGTTGCTTCAGCTGTGTTTGCATTTTGGTCAAGGCCGCCATAAGAATTCCGATTTCGTTGCGGCCATGTTGCGGTGGACGGCGGGTCAGGTCGCCGTTGGCCACAGACTGGGCAATTTCAACCGCCTCATCCAGCGGCACGGTGATGCTGCGCACAAAGACGGCCGTTAAGGCCGTTGCCAGCAGCATGCCCAGCGTCAGAACGCCAAGCACCAGGTAAAGGCGGCTGGTCAGGGCGACGACGCGGTCATTCAGCGCGGCATCCAGTACGCCCATGGCCTGACCGCTGAACTGGTAAACCGCATCAATCGATCGGGTGAAGTCGTCGAAGTAGTCCGTGGCCGGGAACGCCAGTGTTTCGGCATTGATCAGTTGCTGATCGGCCAGGGCAATCGTCTGGCTGACCTGGGCATTGACCGATTGTGCGCTGCGGTCAAGCGAGGTCTGGATTGCCGGTTCAAGCCGACCTGCCCGTACGACATGTCCGGCCATATCGTTCAGAAAGTCGTTGGCGCTGTCGCGCAGTGCAATGATGGCCCCTTTGCTTTGCGGTGGCAGATTCTTCTGGGTCAGGAAACCGCTGCCCATGGCACGCATGATGCCCAGTTTTTCGGTCAGCCAGGGCGCTTCGACAAAGGTGGCCCGGATCAGCAGGGATGATGCCAGATCGGGGTCACGCGACAAACCGAACTCGTCAAGCATGGTGTCGTTCAGTTTGAAGAGGGTTTTGATCCAGGCGGTGTGCTGGGCCGTGCTTTGAGCAGCAGTCAGTTCGCCTGCGGCCACCTTGGTCTCAAGCGCTTGCCAGCGCTGCTTTTGCTGCGTCCATTCGGTCATCAGGCTTTCGGGCGGCTGTACGTGTGACAGGGCGGCGTCTACCCCGGAAATTGCGCTGTTGACGTTGTCCCTGACGGCGGGACGCCGTTCGCGCATGGCCGAATTGCCCGACAACATGCCCGACGACAGGCCCCGGTGCTGCTGCGCATACTGGATGACTTTTTGCACCGCCATCAGCGGGGCCATTGCACGGGACTCATCCCGTGAGATCCCGATTTCCGACACGGCTTTTTGCACGTACAGTGCAGTCGGTAACGCGGTCATGACCAAGGCGACAAGCCCGAGAATGATGAATTTGTGAAGAAGCTTTAAATTGTTGAGCATGACGTTTTCTCGTGAGAAGCCCTGGCCAAGGAGGAGAAACGCCATGTTACTGCATTCAGCTTTCTGTAATCATGGCTTTTATCCACTGCCCCATCACGGCGTATGTCGATTCGCAGGCGTCTGGCACCAGGTTGTGGATATTCAGCCAGGCGTGGACCATGTCCGGAAAATTTTCGTGCTGGCAGGCGACCGCATTTTTCCGCAAGTGGTCGGCGTAGGCGTAACCTTCATCGCGAAGCGGGCAAAATCCACCGGTAAAAAGCAGGGTCGGAGGCAGCCCGGTCGCAGGCATATTCAACGGCGAGGCGGCTATGCGGCATTCGCCATGCTGAAAATAGTTGTCAAAATACCAGCGGATACGGTCTGTTTCCAGAAGGTAGCCTCGACCCATGGACTGAGTCGAGAGATGTTCCAGGGTGTAGTCCAGGCTTGGGTAGACCAGGATTTGCCCTGTGATAGTTAACGTGCTGTCAGTGACTGACTGCGCCGTCAACGTTGCCGCCATTGCGCCGCCACCTGAATCACCCGCAAGAATGATGCCTTGGTGGGCATCCAGTGGCCTGATGTCCTGGTGCGAATCCAGTCGCGACCCTTCAGCCCCACCCGAAAGCGCACGAAGCACGGCCAGGCAGTCGTTCAGGCCGTGCGGATACGGATGCTCCGGAGCCAGCCGATACTCGACGGCGAGGGTGCGACAGCCCGTATGCCAGGCGACGCGCCGCACGATCGGATCGTACACATCAATGCTGCCCGCCATGTGGCCCCCGCCGTGCAGATAGACCAGCAACGGCCCGTGTGCTCCGGGCTCATGCGCAGCCCCAGTATCTGGGCCCTTTTTGGTGCAGGGGTCGTACAACCGCAGCGGGATGTCCGGGCATCCGGCCAGCCGGACATCATTGACTTCGGCCAGTTCCGGCCCCTGCCCGCCGTACATTCGCGTTAACCCCGCCAGTGCCTGGCGGGCCGTGTCGGGGGTGGGCTGCACCCCGTTAACTGCGGCCTGCGAGGCGATGGTATTGACAGTTTCAAGCCAGGTGGCCAGGGCCTGCGGCAAGGTGCCTGAACGGCTCCGGTTTCGTTCAACTAGACTCATTGGTACATCCGCGGAATGTGGTCCGTCCACGTTTTCTCCCTGACCAGATCGCCGTTCTGACGCAAGGTCTTGGTGAAGGTGACGTGAAAATGTGAACTGTCCGACTCGATAAGCGCGCGGGTCGAGAGATCTATTTCATTGCCTGCGATCGTGAAGGTGTTTCTGCGCTCGCCCTGGTAGCTGGCATTGGCTGGCGCGGCGTCGTTGACGTCCCATTGGTACGATTCACTGGACTTATACGTGTTGTCATTGATGGTCCAGCGGATGTCGCTGCTTGTCGAGAACGTTGACTGACCAGTCTCCTCGTTACGTACACTTTTGAACACCGGGCCGTTCTTTTCCAGTTCCTTGCCAAAAGGTGCGACATCGTTGGCGTCCGGGGGCGGCAACGTGCAGGCCGTACGGGTTTGATTTCGTGCGGGCACAACCGGTAGCTCGATCCAGCTGGCCTGGCCTGAAAAAAGACGCGTGCTACCTGCGGTGTGGCTGGGCCATATCATGGGAAACTGTGCATTTGATACTGCCAGACGAATGCGGTGGCCCGGCTTGAAACGCCATGTAGTGAAGTGAATTGCTGTCGTCAGGGTCACGGGCACGCCGGGCGTCAGCGCCTCGGGTTCAAGCCGTGAATTGCGCTGCGACGGGTTGATGATGGCACCGCTGACCAGAGACACCTTGCCATCCGGGGCCACATCTTCCAGGCGCACCGACCATTGATAGAAGGGGGCGTCGGCGGCAACGCGCAGCAGCACTTTTGGCATGCCCATGATGTCCATGGCTTCGGTCAGCGGCGCAGAATCGTACACCAGGCTGTGGGCGTCGTCTGCGGCCATATCACCCGTCTGTTCGCCCCACCAGCCACCCGCAGCCATTCCGGCCCCGGCACGGTAAGCCAGGCTTTGAACAGATTCCTGCGTCGCGGGCGTCATGCCCAGTTGTTGTGCCGCTTGCGGGTAAAGGCGGTGTGGCGTGCTGCTGTTCGGGCCCTGTTTGTCGCAGTGCCAATCACCGGGCACTACCGGCAGATCAGTGGCAGGGGGGTGTCCTGTCCGCATGAAAACGGTCCAGCGAGGTTCCTCCAGAATGTCGTTGTCGATGTCTTTGAGCCAGTAATCCCACCAGCGCAACGCTCTTTGGCGCCATTCATAGTTCGGGCCAGGTTCGCCGTATTCGGGCCAGGCGTGGTTCCAGGGCCCGATCTCTGCAATGAACGGCGCCTTTGTCGACTGGCTCACTTCCATGACGAAGTCGCGGTAGCCGTCGAGCAACCCGCCGATCAGATAGGCAGGCACTTCCAGAGGTGCCTTGAATTTGACGGATTCCTTGCGCCAGAAGTCGCCGTCTTTCTGTTGGCGCAGCCAGGTGAACAGCCACGGCTCTTTGTCGAAGCGATTCTGGAAATACGCCTCATCAATGCGGTAGTCAGGGCTTTGCGGCATCGAGTTATCGGTGTCGATCTGGTGTGCGTAAGAGTCGATGTGCAAGGCGCCGTCAATATAGTGCACATCGTTGTAAAACAGGTCGGTTGAACCATGTGCGGCGATAATGGCTTTCAAGGCCGGTGGCTTTCTGTGAGCCGTCATCAGGGCGTTGAATGCGCTCCAGGAAATGCCGTACATCCCGACCTTGCCATTGGACCAGCTTTTCTTTGACAGCTGGTCGACCAGTTTTTCGGCATCCGAAATTTCGGCTTCAGAATATTCGCTGGGGGGAATCGGGCCGGTGCTGCCGCCGGTGCCGCGGACATCGACCCGGGCAACCACATAGCCCCGTTTTGCAAACCAGGCACCATACTCATAATCGCCCAACGCGAAAAAGTCGTCTTTGCGATAAGGCACCATTTCCATAATGACAGGAAACGTTTCCCCAGGTGTCCTGGCGATCGGACGGTAGTACGTGACGGCCACCTGCACGCCGTCTTTCATTTCAAGCATGTCATTTTCCAGAGAAAACCCGTAGTACGAGGTGTCTGCTGGCGGGGTGGCATTGGCCGGGCGGGCGAACAAACTGCACGCGATAAAAAGACATACCGCCAGTTTTTCCAAGCTACGGGCTTTCCAGGACATTCTTTTGCTCCGGTTTTTATGTGGTTTACGGGTCTTGCCCGTTTGGGAAACGGTGGTGTTGTTGGGGCCAGATCCTGGCGCAGGCAGGACTGGTTCCAGGGTCTCGTGTCAGCAAGCCCATGGACATGGCGGCCTGAGGCTCGCCCAGGGGTCGTTGGTCTTCGCAGCCAGAGAATACAATGGGGTCTTGTCATTTAGCCAGTCGCTGCAGATTTAATGGAGACCCCTCATGAGTGAATTGCCCCCTTGCCCCCGATGCCAGTCGAGCTATACCTACGAAGATGGCATTGTGTATGTATGCCCCGAGTGCGCGCACGAATGGAGTGCACAGGATGCGGCACCCGAGGCCTCGCAAGACAAGGTGTATCGCGATGCAGCGGGTAATGTCCTGGTCGATGGCGACACGGTAACTGTCGTTAAAGACCTGAAACTCAAGGGGTCTGGCGGTGTGATTAAAGTCGGCACCAAGGTCAAGAACATTCGTCTGATCGACGGTGATCACGACATCGACTGCAAGATCGACGGGTTCGGCGCCATGCAGCTGAAGTCCGAATTTGTTCGTAAAGCACTGTAATCACAGGGTATCAAGATGGTTTCGTTGCAAGAACAGTTTTTGAAAGCCGGTCTGGTTGACCAGAAAAAGGCCAAGAAGGTCCACCAGGATAAAAGCCAGCAGAAGAAGGCTGCCCGTCGTGCGGGTGAGCCACTCGTCGACGAGGCGCGGCAGGCAGCGCTTGAGGCGCAGCAAAAGCAGCGCGACGCCGTGCGCGAGCTTAATGCAAAACGCGATGCGCAAGCCAGGGCAAAGGCGATTCAGGCACAGATCGTGCAGATGGTGCAACAAAGTCGCCAGGGCAGGGGTGGCGGCGATATCGCTTATAACTTTACGTTTGGAACAAAAATCGAGCGTATCCATGTGTCTGCTGCGGTGCGGTCGCAGCTGGCTGCAGGCCAGTTGGTTATTGTCCGGCTGGGGGAAGCCACCGAGCTGGTGCCCAAGGTTGTTGCCGACAAAATCGCCGAACGCGACCCGTCGGTTGTCGTTCGCGTGAAAAAACCAGAGGCCCGTCCCGACGAGGACGACCCCTATGCCGACTACAAGATTCCCGATGACCTGATGTGGTGATTTATTGACGATCAATGCACCGGCCGTTCAGCACGCGTAACACCGATTAAAAAATGGGGGGCTCCATGTTTATAGAAGAACGCGATTACCGTATCAAGCCAGGCTGTCTTTTAACGTTTGTCTCGACGTATGAAACATATGGCCTGCCTTTGCAGAAAAAATATCTGGGTAAATTCCTGGGCTACTTCACCAGTGACATCGGTGAGCTGAATCATGTCGTGGCACTCTGGGGCTATGACAGCCTGGACGAGCGTGACCGGGCACGTTCAACCATGATGGCTGATCCGCAGTGGCAGACTTTTCTGGACAAAGTCACCGACTTGATTGATGTTCAGAATTCGCGCATTCTCAAGCCCGTGGGTTTTTCGCCGATTCAATAAAAAGACAGCGTCGTTCAAAAGCTAATTGTGGGACGCTGGCTGCGTGGTAGCTATCGTCAGCAGTAGCCTGAGACTTTCAATTGGCGAGAAGATGCGTTATGGCTGATATGACTTTGAAACTCAATGTCGCACTGTTTATTGATGCCGACAATGCGCCTTATGGCAAGCTGGAAAGTGTTTTGGCAGAACTGGCTTCCTTGGGGGCGGTTTCAATCCGCAGGGCCTACGGTAATTGGAAAAAGCCACACCTGGAAGCGTGGGTCCAAGGGTTGCATGAACATGCAATTCAGCCAGTTCAGCAGTTCGACTTGATCAAAGGAAAAAACGCTACCGACATGGCAATGGCCGTTGATGCCATGGATGTATTGTTCAACAAGCCAGTTGATGTGTTTTGTATCGTCTCGTCTGATTGTGACTTTACCCCCCTGGTTATGCGCGTGCGTGCTGAAGGCAAGCAGGTCATTGGTTTTGGTGAGCGAAAAACGCCAGAATCATTCGTAAATGCCTGCTCAAGATTTGTGTATCTGGATCCCTTGAACATTGTTGATCAGTCCGAGCTGCAGCAGCCAGCTCAAAATGGGGCGACTGATGAAAAAGCGGCGTCTCTCGTCGGGCAAATCAAGCGTTCCGGTAATACGCTAAAGGGCGATACAAAACTGATGAATTTGTTGCGCAACGCCGTAGCTTCTTCGGAAAATGAAGAGGGGTGGGCGCCACTTGGCGTTGTTGGGAGTCGTATTGGCAACCAGGCATCTTTTGATTCGCGGAACTATGGTTACGCCAAACTCAGCGATCTTTTTGGCGCCATTGACTTGTTCGAGACAAAGAGGGTCGGCAACCAGTTAATGGTGAGGTACAAGCGGCGGGTGAACGGGGGGTAGCTTATGTAATAAGGTTGGGGCAAGCAAATTGCGGTGCGCTGAATTCGGGCCGGGTGCTCGGCCCGAACATCGATACGCACGCCCAGCGCCTTGCATACTTTGGCGATCATGTCGAAGCGTGGGCTGGCATCGGCCCGTAGAGCCTTGTAAAGCGATTCGCGGCCAATGCCGGCTGGTCGCTCCTTGGCCATCATTCCAGAGTGATATACCTTTTGAGAAGGGCATTATGGCTATTAGAACTGTTTTCATCAACAATCGTACCCAGGCTGTTCGGCTACCGATAGATGTCCGGTTGCCTGAAGGCGTGCAAAAGGTAGCGATTCGTGGTCGCGGAAAACTCAGGCGGGGTGTTTGGCTTGAACAACGATACGCACGCCCAGCGCCTTGCATACTTTGGCAATCGTGTCGAAGCGTGGACTGGCATCGGCCCGTAGAGCCTTGTAAAGCGATTCGCGGCCAATGCCGGCAGCCTCTGCAATTTGCGTCATGCCCCGAGCACGGGCGGCCACCCCCAGTGCATGGGCGAGTTCCCCGGAGTCGCCTTCCTCAATGATCTGGGTCAGGTAGGCCGCAATGTCCTTATCGTCGCGCAGGTAGCGCGCGGGGTCGAAGCTGGGGAGGTCAGAGACCTTGATTGTCTTTTTGTCCATGATTAAGTTTTCTCGTCGTATCTCAGGGTGCGGGCTAATTTTTTGGCTCGCTTGATGTCACGGGTTTGTGTGACCTTACTGCCACCGCCAAGCATGACGATCAGCACATCACCCTGTTCGATGTAGTACATACGCCAGCCTGGGCCGAAGAATTCGCGCATTTCGTTGACCCCTTCGCCGACGGGCTCCACATCGCCCAAGAGACCTCGTTCCGCTTTCTCAAGCCTGCGAATGAGGCGGGCGCGGGTAGTCGGGTCTTTCAGACTGTCAAACCATGCATCGAATTCCGGCAAAGACTTTATCGTGTACATAGCCAATTGTATTTGATCGAATACATGGCATCAAGCTTTGCCTCGATTACACACGCAAAGTGAGGTAAAGGTCTGGATCTGTTTTGGCGTTTATTTTGAGACTCTTGAAGTGTAATTGGCTTTGCGCTCAACAGCGTATTGGTATAAGGTCATTCGATTTAACTCCTTTTCCTGATCCTGGCTTTTACCTTCCTTCATCATGAATAAAGACATTCCAGCCATCGTAGATGCAGTCATCGACAGCCGCTACTCGTGTCGTGCTTTTCTCTCTACCGAGGTACCCAAGCAGTTGATTGAAGAGATTCTGGCTATTGCCGCCCGGGCTCCGTCCGGGACGAACATGCAGCCCTGGAAGGTTTGGGTACTGACAGGAAGCAGCAAGCAACGCCTGAGTGAACGATTGGTTGCCACGTTTGATGACCCTGAAGAGGCGGCTACCCATACCGAAACCTTCGCTTATTACCCTAAAAAGTGGTTGTCTCCGTTCATCGAGCGCAGACGTAAAGTGGGCATTGAGCTTTATAAGCTTCTGGATATTCAGAAAGGTGATGCAGAACGGATGCACAAGCAACATGCCCGAAATTTTCAATTTTTTGATGCCCCCGTGGGTCTGATCTTCACGATTGACACGACCCTGGAGCAGGGTAGCTGGATGGACTACGGGATGTTTCTTCAAAACATCATGTTGGCTGCCAAAGCGCGAGGCCTGGATACGTGTGCGCAAGCTGCCTTTCTTCAATTCCATCGTATCATCAGCGAGGATCTGGAGCTGCCAGAAAACGAGACCGTTATCTGCGGTATGGCCTTGGGGTACGCTGACCCTGATGCCCCGGAGAATACTTTGCGCACTGAAAGAGCACCGCTGTCGGAATGGGTGACGTTCAAGCCCTAAGCCCTTCACCGTATCACGAAGGCAAGGTCAAGAAGCTGGGTTTCTGCCCCGGGCCGTAATGGAATTAAAAAAACAAAAAGCCCACCTGAAAAGATGGGCTTTTTGTACGAAATTCTTGGTGGTGGAGTAGGGAACCGAAGCTGCGTTGGTTCTCCGAAGCGGATGGTAAGGGATTGGCTGTAAGGGTGTGGATTCGATGAGTTGGCGAAATCCGTGCCGACTTTCGGCTACGGTCTCCAGCAACGAGCCGACGGTAACTGGTCAGGATCAGGTTTTCCGCTTCAGACGTTCGACTTCTGCATGGAAGGTCGGGGTCAGCTCGGCAATCAGGGTTTCGATGTCGCGCACTGGTGCGTCATTGCCAGCCATTGGCTTCTTTGCGATCGAGCTCCGCCATGTCTGCCTTGAAGTTGCCGCTGGATACAAAGGCGCGGCCCGCAGCCAAGTCGCGGTAACCGGTGAGGATAGCGTCTTGCACGAACAGGCCATCGCGCCGCAGAACATCACCTTTGACGGTAGCAACAAGATCTACCGTATCGGGCAGGCATTCTCCCCGCTGTTCGATCACGCATCGCAGCGCGTGCTGTCCGCGCTGGCTCTGGGCTTCGGCGATGGCGTGAACGGCGCAACGCAGCCGCTGCTGCCGTGCGAGTCACCCACCGCTCTGAGCAATCCCAGGATGG
>JAAYID010000331.1 GCA_012744285.1 Alcaligenaceae bacterium | reverse complement strand
TTTAAGCCTAACCGGCCCGAAGACTGGAAAGCTAATAATTGGAGGACAAGCACCCTTCGCGCCGATTCGGCCGAAGCAAAGCGCGGGCTGCAGGCGGGCCAAGCCATTGGCAACGGCATGTTGCTGGCACGCCAGCTGGGCGACCTGCCCGGTAATGTATGTACCCCGAGCTATCTGGGCGAAACCGCGAAAAAGCTGGCCAAAGCCCACAAAACGCTTAAAACCGACGTCCTGGGCCAGAACGAACTGGAAGCCCTGGGCATGGGCTCGTTCCTGTCGGTTGCCAAAGGTTCGGATCAACCCCCGGTCTTTATCGTGATCAAATACACCCCGCCGGGTACAGCGGCTAAAGGCGGTACCGACAAGGCGGCTGCCGAAAAGGGCGGCAAAGCCGTCAAGATCAAATCAAAAGCACCGCTGGTACTGGTTGGAAAGGGCATTACCTTTGACTCGGGTGGCATTTCCATCAAGCCCGGTGCCGGCATGGACGAAATGAAATACGACATGTGCGGGGCCGCCAGCGTGATTGGCACGATGCAGGCCGTTGCCGAACTGGGCCTGGACCAACCCGTGGTCGGTCTGGTACCCGCCTGCGAAAACCTGCCCAGCGGACGCGCCAACAAGCCGGGCGATGTGGTCACCAGCATGTCGGGTCAAACCATTGAAATCCTGAACACTGACGCCGAAGGCCGTCTGATCTTGTGTGACGCCCTGACCTACGCCGAACGCTTCAAGCCGGCCGCGGTTGTCGATATTGCCACACTGACCGGTGCGTGCGTGGTGGCCCTGGGCCACATCAACACGGGCTTGTTCAGTACCGACGACGCATTGGCCGAGCAATTGCTGGCGGCGGGCAAGCAAACCGGCGATACCGCCTGGCGCATGCCACTTGACGACGACTACCAGGAACAACTGAAGTCAAACTTTGCTGACATGGCCAATATCGGTGGCATGCCTGCGGGCTCGGTCACGGCCGCCTGCTTCCTGTCGCGCTTCGCCAAAGCCTATCGTTGGGCCCACCTGGACATCGCCGGCACCGCCTGGCGCAGCGGCAAAGACAAAGGGGCCTCCGGCCGCCCGGTGCCGCTGCTGGTCCAGTTCCTGATGAACCAGGGCTAACGCGGGGGCGGCGCGCATGGCCCGAATTGACTTCGCCTTTGGCGCACCCGACCGGCTGCGCATGGCCTGCGACGTGGTGCGCAAGCACCACGCGGCCGGCCGGCCTTTACTGGTGTATTCACAAAACAGCGGGCGGCTGAAACAGTTTGACCGCCTGCTGTGGTCATTCGAACCCACCGCCTTCATTCCCCATGTCGCTGTCGACGACGAACTGGCACCAGTCACCCCGGTGCTGCTGACCAGCACGCTGCCCACACCACAACAGCACCCCCGCCATGCCGAAAGCCCGGTATGGCTGCTGAACCTGGATGACAACGCGCCGGAAACCGCCACACAATTCCAGCGCATTCTGGAAATCGTCGACAGCAAACCCGCCGAAGTACAGAACGCGCGCCAGCGCTGGAAAGCGTACAAAGAGGCCGGCCACGACCTGCACGCGCATGATGTGTCAGCGCGGGCATGACACACCTTGATTATTCAGCTGAATGTCAGTAATCTAGGCAGTGTTTCAGCTTTACTTCCCAAAGGATTCATCATGAGCGACGTTCGTCAACCCACATACGCCAACCCGCAGTATGGCGCCTCCGCCGAGGTTGTGCGTAATCGCGTTCTGCGCAACACCTACTGGCTGCTGGCCGTATCACTCATCCCCACCGTACTGGGCGCTTTTGTCGGCTTAACGTCGGGCATCAACACGTTCATGGCCGCCAGCCCCGGCATGAGCACGATCATTTTCCTGGTCGGCGCTTTCGGCCTGATGTTCCTGGTTGAACGCAACAAAAACAGCAGCCTGGGTGTCGCCCTGCTGCTGGCCTTCACCTTCTTCATGGGCCTCATGCTGTCGCGCCTTATCGGCTTTGTGCTGGGCATGGGTAACGGCGCACAGCTGATCATGCTGGCCTTTGGCGGCACCGCAGCCGTCTTCGGCGCCATGGCCACCGTCGCCAGCACCACCAAACGCGATTTTTCACATCTGCAAAAATTCTTGTTCATCGGTGTCGTGATCTTGCTGGTGGCTTCGGTAGCCAACATCTTCCTGCAAATTCCCGCGCTGGTGCTGACCATTTCAGTCATGGCCATCGGCCTGTTCTCGGTACTGTTACTGGTTGACCTGCAGCGTATCGTTAACGGTGGCGAAACCAACTATATTTCAGCCACCCTGGCCGTCTACCTTGATCTGTACAACATTTTCGCCAACCTGCTGATGCTGCTCGGCATCGTCGGCGGCGACCGCGAATAACTGTTAATTTATCCGCAGCGGCCGTGCACTAACTGCCGGCCCTGCCCCAAACGGCGCCTACCCGGCCGCCAACAAGCGATTCAACCGAAACAACCGCTCCCGCCTCAACACCTCGGCCAACGGCCCCGCCTCGCGCCCAACTGCCGCAAAATCACCCTCGATTTCACGCAAAGACCAGCCCACCATCACCGGATCTTTCAGCCAACAGCGCACCAGCAACTCATCCGGGTCCAGCACAACCAAACCAAACCCGCGCAACTCAGAACGGTTGAAATCCTTCAAATTACGCGTCACCACCGCCACCTCGGCCCCAGGCAAGCGCTCACGCACCGCACGGCCTGCCGCAACCACATGCCAATCCTTGGGATCACTACGCCGCAACCCCTCTTTATACAGCCCAACATCCCCCTGATCTGCATCCGGATAATCCACCTGCAACTGATCCCATTGCGCCGCGATATCCGCCGAATCAACCGCCCAGATTCGCGCCGCATTACGTCGCCACTCATCGCCAATCACCGGACTCCAGGCGGGCCGGAACAGGCCACGATCAACCAGCCGCAGCAGCACACGACGCAAGACATTCGAAATCAATACACAGGTATCCAGAACCACAACGGCAGGAACAGGCTTTGATGCCGGCAAAAAAGGAATATTCGTGGTCTGACCCCGATTGATACGATTAATATTGCTTTTCACAACCGCTGCAACGCCATCAAGACCTGACGCGTGCGCAAAGGCCGCCCGGCCAACAGTTCGTCGAGCCGTTCGCGCAGCTGCCGTCGCAGGGCAGGCTCGGTGACCGGATCATCAAAGTCTGGCGGGTCATCCTCGAACCCATACCCGGTTTCCTGCAGCAAAATCCACTCAAAGCGCCGCAACGCCGCCGCAGCACCGCCACCTGCCGCAAGCTGGATCAGCGCCGCATCATAAGCATCAAACAACTGCGGGTACGGGTCTTCACGCGGCAACAAGCGCAGAATCAGCTCATTCAGGTACCACGCTGACATAAAGGCCTTGCCCGACAACGGACGTATGCCAGCGGATTCGGCGCGTGTCAGGGTTTTGATTTCATTGGCGCCCGTCCAGGACAGCAGCAACGGCTGAAAGCCCCCCAGAACCGGACGCAACACCGAATAGGGCCGCTTCGCCCCCTTGGCCACCAAGGCCACTTGCCCGTAATCGCGCGTAAAAACCTGGATCAACAAGGACGTTTCGCGCCACGACGAGGCATGCAGCAAATAGCCGCCCGCCTCGGAGACGCGAGACGCCCGTTTACTCATACCCGAGTTCGCGTAGCGCTGCCTCTTTGTCGGACCAGCCCTTGCGAACCTTGATATACACCTCGAGAAACACCGACTTGTCGACCAGTTTCTCGATGTCCTGACGCGCCTCGGTAGCGATACGCTTCATATGCATGCCGCCAGCCCCCAGCAAAATGGGGCGGTGGGTTTCACGCTCGATAACCACGCAGGCCGCAACCCGCACCGATGAGTCGGTTTCTTCCCATTGCTCGATGACGACGGTACAACCATAAGGCAGTTCATCGCCCACCAAACGGAAGATTTTTTCGCGAATCAGTTCCGACGCAATGAACTTGACCGAGCGGTCAGTCAGGGCATCCGGTTCGAACATCGGCTCGCCTTCAGGCAGGCGCGATGCAATTTCAGCCAGCAAATTATCAAGCTGGACCGCTTTGGCAGCACTGACCGGAACCACGGCGTCGTAGGGGAACTGTTCCATCAGGCGGCTGACATAGGCGAACATGGCGTTCTTGTCTTTCAGTGTATCAACCTTGTTGACCACCAGAATGGTCTTGCCACCCTTGGGCAGCAATGGCACCAGACGGGCGTCGCCTTCCGACCATTTCCCCGCCTCGACCACATGCAGCACCACATCAACGTCGGCCAACGCCTGCGTGACGACACGGTTCATCATGCGGTTCATGGCCCCGCCATGACGCGTCTGGAACCCGGGCGTATCGACAAACACAAACTGCTCATGGTCGCGCGTAAGCACGCCATTGATACGATGACGTGTGGTTTGCGCCTTGCGCGACACAATGGAAATCTTGCTGCCGATCAGGGCATTGGCCAATGTCGACTTACCCACATTGGGGCGCCCGACGATGGCAACAAAACCGCAGCGAAATGGAGTAGTCATTTGGAATCCTGTGGCACGGCGACCGGAAGGGACAGCTGCGTGCTTTTACGGGGTTTGCGCCCTGCGCCCTTTACCGGCCCCAACGCCTGGATAAGGGTAATGATCTGGGTAGCGGCCAATTGTTCGGCGGCTCGCCGGCTTGAGCCGGAGGCCATCACCTTGAGATCGAGCTTGGGTACGGCGCACTCGACATCGAACATCTGGCTATGCGCGGCACCCCGCGTGGCCACCACTGTGTACTGCGGCAAGTCGAGTTTGCGACCTTGCAACAGCTCTTGCAACAGGGTTTTCGGGTCTTTACCCAGTGTTTTGGGGTCAACCTGGACCAACAAGGGTGTGTACAACCGCGTAATGACCGCCCGCGCCGCATCAAACCCACCATCCAGGAATACCGCGCCAAAAATGGCCTCAAGAGCATCGGCCAGAATGGAAGGCCGTCGAAACCCACCGCTTTTGAGCTCGCCCTCACCCAGCCGCAAATAGTTCGACAGGTTCAGCCCTTGGGCAATGTCGGCCAGCGCTGACTGCTTGACCAGATTGGCCCGCAGGCGGGACAGATCACCCTCATCAACCTTTTGAAACTGCTGGAACAGCAACGCCGCCACAACGAAGTTAAGTATGGAGTCGCCCAGAAATTCAAAGCGTTCGTTATGACGCGCATTGTGACTGCGGTGCGTCAGCGCCTGATCCAGCAAGCCTGGGTCAGAAAAACGGTAATCCAGAGCAGACTCGAGTGCGGTGAGTGCAATCATCAATCAAACCGGCCAATACGACCCAGGTCGCCAAAATTCATCCAGATGAAGAACGCCCGGCCCACAATATTCTGCTCGGGCACGAACCCCCAATAGCGGCTGTCAAGACTGTTGTCGCGATTGTCGCCCATCATGAAGTAGTGGCCTTCGGGCACCACGCAACGCATACCCCCCGGAAAGTAATCGCACTGATCACGATAGGGAAAATCAGAAATGGGCATCAGATCTTGCAACGAGCGCTTGTTCAGCAAGATTTTGTGCGTCTCGTCATCTATCGTCTCGATGTACTGGCTGACATACGCCGAACGATCGGGTTCGTAATAATCGCCATCGGGCGTGTGCGGCACTTCCTTGCCATTCAGGTACAGCGTTTTATTGCGGTACACGACCTCATCGCCCCCGACAGCAACGACGCGCTTGATGTAATCGATGGACGGATCAACCGGGTAACGAAACACCACCACATCGCCACGCGAGGGCTCACCAACCTCAATGATTTTCTTGTCAATGACGGGCAGGCGAATACCGTATTCGTACTTGTTGACCAGGATCAGGTCACCGTTTTGCAACGTGGGCAACATTGAGCCCGACGGAATACGGAATGGCTCGACAATGAACGATCGCAACACGAACACAAACAGGATTACCGGAAAAAAACTGACGCAGTATTCAATAAACCACGGCACCCGGTGCGCTTTGTCGTAAGCGGCCTGGCGCAACCGGGCTGCCTCGATGGACCCCACCCCGGTCGGGGCGGCATCGTACACCGCCATTTCAGCTTCGGCCTTGCGACGACGACGCGCCCTGAGCCAGAAGAAATCAAGAGCCCACACCGCACCGGTAATGACCAGCAGGACGAACAGAATTAACGCAAAATCCCAACTCATTGACGCACGCCCTACCCTTATTTGTCTTCGACTTGAAGGATCGCAAGGAAGGCCTCTTGAGGGATCTCCACGTTGCCGACCTGCTTCATGCGTTTTTTACCGGCCTTCTGCTTTTCGAGCAGTTTCTTTTTACGACTGATGTCGCCGCCATAACATTTGGCGAGCACGTTCTTGCGTAACGCCTTGACGCTTTCACGGGCGATGATTTCGGCACCGATGGCCGCCTGAATTGCAATGTCGAACATCTGACGCGGAATCAGGCCACGCATTTTGTTGCACACCTCGCGGCCGCGATAACGTGCATTGGTACGGTGAATCATCATGGACAACGCATCCACCCGGTCACCGTTGATCAGCAAGTCAACGCGTACCACGTCAGACGCCCGATATTCTTTGAATTCGTAGTCCATGGACGCATAACCGCGCGATACCGACTTGAGCCGGTCGAAAAAGTCGAGCACGATTTCGGCCAGAGGAATTTCGTAGGTCAGGTGCACCTGACGCCCGTGATACGACATGTCAAGCTGAACACCACGCTTGTTGTTGCACAGGGTCATGACCGGGCCAACATAGTCTTGCGGCATGAACAGCGTGACCTTGACAATGGGCTCACGGATTTCAGCAATACTGCCCACATCGGGCATGCGCGACGGGCTTTCAATGGTGAGTACCGAACCATCACGCTGCTCGACTTCATAGACCACCGATGGCGCCGTGGTAATGATGTCCATGTCGAACTCGCGCTCAAGGCGCTCTTGCACGATTTCCATGTGCAACATGCCCAGGAACCCGCAGCGAAAGCCGAACCCCAGCGCTTGCGACACTTCGGGTTCAAACATCAGGGCCGAATCGTTCAGCTTCAGTTTTTCGAGAGAATCGCGCAGCTGGTCGTACTCGCTGCTTTCGACGGGGTACAACCCGGCAAATACCTGGGGTTTGACTTCTTTGAACCCGGGCAGTGGCTCGTTGGCCGGCTGGTTCACCAACGTAATGGTATCGCCCACTTTGGCATCTTCAAGCTCTTTGATGCCGGCAATCACAAAGCCTACCTCGCCGGCCGACAGTTCAGTACGCGGCAGCGATTTGGGGGTGAATACGCCGACTTGCTCGCACAAATGGGACGCCCCGGTGGCCATCAGACGGATCTTGTCTTTAGGGCGCAAAACCCCGTTGACTATACGCACCAGCATGACCACGCCCACGTAGTTGTCAAACCATGAGTCAATGATAAGGGCCTGCAACGGCGCGGCCGGATCACCTTTTGGCGGCGGTACCTTGGCGACGACCATTTCAAGAATCTCATCGATGCCGACGCCGGTTTTGGCACTGGCCAGAACCGCATCAGAGGCATCAATACCAATAACGTCTTCGATTTCCTGGCGGGCCGATTCCGGATCTGCCGAAGGCAGGTCCATTTTGTTGAGTACCGGCAACACCTCGACACCCAGTTCGATGGCGGTATAACAGTTGGCGACGGTTTGTGCCTCAACCCCCTGGGAAGCATCGACCACCAGCAAGGCACCCTCGCACGCCGACAGCGAACGACTGACTTCATACGAAAAGTCAACGTGCCCCGGGGTGTCAATAAGGTTAAGCGCGTAAACCTTGCCATCGCTGGCTTTGTACTGCAAGGACGCGGTCTGGGCCTTGATGGTAATACCCCGTTCACGCTCGATGTCCATGGAGTCGAGAACCTGCTGGGACATTTCCCTGTCGGCAAGACCCCCGCAACGCTGGATCAGACGGTCGGCCAACGTGGATTTACCGTGATCGATGTGAGCAATAATGGAGAAGTTGCGGATGTGATCCATAAACCGGCAAAAAAGAAGCCACCCCACCGGGGCGGAAATTTGAGGAAACAACAAGTAAAAGAGGAGCGCGTAATGCGCCCCTCGGGGAACTGCTAACGCATTTTAGCTGTTTTATGCGCTTTATTTCGTCGGGGTGACCACGACCCACTGAGACTGGCCGCCACGCTGTACCAGCAAAGCCGCCGCGCGGGACTTGTCAAGACCGCTGACGAGCTTGGCGAACTGGGCCGGATCCTTGACATCGGTGTCGTTGATGGTAAGGATGATGTCGCCCTCGGCAATACCCGACGCCGCTGCCGGACCGCTGGCGGCAGTGACCAGCACCCCGTCGCTGATGCGCTCGCGCTCTTTGACATTGGCAGGAACCGGTGCCACTTTCAGACCCAGGGCATCAGCCGCAGTACCTTCTGCTTTGGACTCTTTTGCGGCGGCGGGAGTATCGGCTTCAAACTCGCCGACTTTCACACGCAAGGTCACTTCTTTGCCTTTGCGCCACACCGACAGGGCTTCACGGGTACCTGGCTTGACACCACCGACCACACGGGGCAAGTCAGACCACTGGGCAATCGGCGTTGAGCCAAACCGGGTAATGACATCACCGGGCATGACGCCTGCTTCGGCGGCCGGCCCACCAGGCTCGACGTTGCTGACCATGGCCCCCTCGGCCTTGGGTAAACCAATGGCTTTGGCCACTTCTTCAGAAACGGGCCCGATCTGTACGCCGATACGGCCACGCGTGACTTTACCGGTAGATTTGAGCTGATCGGCAACCCGCATGGCCTCATCGATAGGAATCGCCAACGAAATGCCCATAAAGCCACCGCTTTGCGACACGATCTGGGAGTTGATCCCGACCACCTCGCCGGCCAGATTCAACAACGGGCCACCCGAATTGCCCGGGTTGACCGCCACATCGGTCTGGATGAACGGCAGGTAATCGCCGGTATCACGGTTGATGGCGCTGACGATACCCGACGTTACCGTTGACTCGAGCCCGAAGGGTGAACCAATGGCCAGAACCCACTGACCTTTACGCAAGGTTTTGGAATCGCCGATCGGCAGTGCCTTGAGGCCCGAGGCTTCGATTTTGATGAGGGCGACATCAGTGCGGGCATCGGAGCCGATAATTTTGGCCTTATGCTCTTTGCCATCGGTGAGCGTCACAAAAATGCTGTTGGCACCGTCAATGACGTGCGTATTCGTCAGGATGTAGCCATCTTCAGAAATGATGAACCCCGACCCGACACCACGCGGCACCTCGCGCTGCGGACCCTGACCTTCGCCCTGCCCTTGCGGCGCATTGCGTTGACGCCCGCCCGGTGGCGCAAAGTCGGGGCCAAAGAACCAGCGGAACATTTCATAAGGGTCAGACCCCGGGCCCATGGGCGAGGAACGCATGGCGACGTTCTCGGTGGTACGAATATTGACAACTGAGCCTTCGGATTTCGCAACGACTTCAGTGAAGTCGGGAACGGACAGCACGGGTACCGCCGCGCTTTGGGCCTGCGCCTGGGCTGCAGTACCGGCAAAGGCAAAGGTACACACGGTAGCCACAGCAACAAAAAATCGCTTGAATGGCCTGTCAACGGAAGCTGAACGAATCATTAAAACTCCTTGGAGTGAAAAACGGCCTACCTGCTTTGGGCAGGGGCCGGCGCAACGTACTGCGTTTGCTCGGCAACCGCCTGCAAGGTTTTTACGGGAACGGCACCCAATGCCGTAACCCAAAAATCACCGATACGCGTACCGTACACATTGATGGCACCATTGCGGGCTGCACCCTTGGTGACATTACGTGAGGCCCTGGCACCATCGTAAGACTCAATGAATACCGAAATGACGGCAAGGCCATCGGACAGCACAAGATGCTTGACACTTTGACCCGACTTCATGGGCCGGGAAATCTGGTTGGCAAACTGAAAGCCGGCAGGACTGTGAACACGCCAGCCAAGGGCGCCGACATCAATCTGTTGTACAGGTACACGGACCTGTTTCCAGTCAGAAAAGTTCCATTGTGACTTCAAACCTTCGGGGGAAACGCTTTCACCGACCTGCAGCAACGTAAACGCGATTTCATCGACCAGTGCGTCACCGTCAAGGGTTTGAGCCTTGACCAGTAATTTTGTCTCGCGGTCGACACAAAACCGGTAACCGTAGCGGTCGGGGCTGCGCGGGTGAACATCGACAACCTGACATTCGCGCCCGGCCACACGGCTGGATTCGGGTTCAAGGGAAAAATGGTAATGATTGACAATATGCCCGGTGTCACCCAGAAACAAGCCGGGGAAGCGATCTGTGCGCGCCTGCTCGACCAGCACCAGCTCTTTGTCGGGGATGAGGCAATGCAGGGTTTCGTTGTGTCGAATGAATTCACGCGGACGGCCATCAAGCACTTCGAGGCGTTCGCGCTCGCCTGTACCATCGACCAGGTGCGTTACCCGGGAAGACTGCATGGTGCCGTCATCCTGGTACGAAAACACCCCGGCATAATCTGTTTTACGCGCGGCTTCCTGGGCTTTTTTAAGCAGCGCTATGGCCTGTTCGGCCTGCCCTGACGAAGTTTGCGCAGCCGCCTCTGCACCGAAAAAACCGCATGCGATCACCGTGGCACACGCCAGAAGCCTGAACACACCTGCTTTCATCGGCCTGCCACCCCGCCATGCCACGATACCTGACGCACCGGATTGACGCCCGCAAACTGGCGATGCGCATCGACGTAATCAACGAATGCGGGCTCATCGGCAGACGCGACCACAGTGGCCCCTGACGGCAGAACGGTATCGGGGCCCGCTGTCAGTACAGGGATGAGCATCCAGACCACAGAGGCGACGGCGGCCGCCACGGCAAGACCTGACAACCCCGCCACCCGAGTCGACGTTTTGCGACGAGGCGCAACAATGGGCGGTTCTTGATCAATGGCCCGTGACACACGCGCATAGAACAAATCGGACGGCTGCACCGCAAGATCTTTGCTGCGCATGACATCACCGATAAAGTGGTAGGTATCCCAGACCTGCCGCCCATACGGCGTATCGAGATCTTCTGACCGTAGTTCGCCCTCGCCGTCAACCCACGCAGAGATGGTTTCTTCCCACGCGGATTCGTTGTCTTGGTGCGTCTGAGCGTGCATGTTTTTTACTCCTTACCACCGGTTATGCTCGGTACCGGCTTCAAGAACCGGGCGCAATTGCGCCGCGATCGCTTCACGGGCACGAAAAATGCGCGAACGCACCGTGCCGATTGGACAATTCATGGTTTGGGCAATGTCTTCGTAACTGAGACCTTCGATTTCACGAAGCACAATTGCCGTACGCAGATCTTCGGGCAAGGCATCGATGGCCGCATTGACGGTATCGACAACCTGACGACTTGCCATCAGGGATTCCGGCGTACTGATATCGGTTAGGTTGTCGATTTGGTCAAAAGTTTCATTGTCATCGGTTTCGACAATGCTTGACCCTGCAGGACGCCGGCTGTTGGCCGCTTGCCAGTTGCGGGCGGTATTGATGGCGATGCGGTACAGCCAGGTGTAGAACGCACTGTCGCCCCGAAACTGGGGCAGGGCCCGATAGGCTTTGATGAAGGCTTCCTGAGCCACATCTTCGACTTCGGAAGGCTCACGGATCATGCGAGATAAAAGCCGCATGATTTTGCGCTGGTACTTGAGCACCAGCAGGTCAAACGCCCGTTTGTCGCCGCGTTGCACACGGGCAACGAGCTCGGCATCAACATCACGTTCGGTCAAATTGACCTCCGTTAGGGAACTGAAGATCTTGAGTTACCTGCATACAGAGTTGTTGCCAGGCGCCTGGGGCCAACCCCGGTTTCCAGATCGTGACTTCTAAAAAAACATCAGGCCCGGCAGGCCGGGTTTCATGAAAACGCAGGGTGACCCAGAATGCCGATGGCCAGGCCTGCCGCAACTGCACCCCGTACGTACGACCTGGCACCCGATATACCCATGCACCACCACGATAGCCCAGCACACCACGGCGATAACCCGAAACGGGCCGGCAGGATGTGCCTTCCCGACGACGATGGACCCACCCAAGCGCCAGGACGAGTGGCACAACACTACCGGCCACCCAATGCCACTGCGCGGCGGACAACGACGCCAGTACCACCAGGACACAAAGGCCCGCAGGCAGCAACGCCGGGGGCCTTGCCGGCCAGCGCAGCCGCGCTGCCGGTGCGTATACCTTAAACGCGGCGGACAATCATGGACCCGTTGGTACCACCAAAGCCAAACGAATTGGACAGCGCGACATCAATGCGCATTTCGCGGGCCTGGTTGGCGCAATAATCAAGATCGCACTCGGGATCTTGATTAAAGATATTGATGGTGGGCGGCGAAACCTGGTGATGCACCGCCAGGGTCGTAAATACGGCCTCGATACCCCCGGCAGCACCCAGCAAATGGCCCGTCATGGACTTGGTCGAATTGATAACCAGATTTTTGGCATGATCACCGAACGCAAGCTTCAATGCCACGGTTTCGTTCTTGTCGCCCAACGGTGTTGACGTACCATGCGCATTGACATAACTGATGTCTTGCGGGTTTATACCGCCGTTACGCATGGCCATGAGCATGCCGCGACGTGGTCCGTCGCTGTCGGGCGAGGTGATGTGGTGTGCATCAGAGCTCATGCCATAACCGGAAAATTCGCCATAAATGCGAGCGCCCCGCTTGCGGGCGTGTTCATACTCTTCAAGCACCAGCACACCGGCGCCTTCACCCATGACAAAACCATCGCGATCGGTGTCCCAGGGACGCGACGCGGTGGCCGGATCATCGTTACGTGTCGACAGGGCACGCATGGCCGCAAAGCCGCCAATACCCAACGGTGACACTGTGGCCTCGGCCCCGCCGGCAACCATGACATCGGCATCACCGTATTCGATAAGACGCGCGGCGTCGCCGATGGAGTGCAGGCCGGTTGTGCATGCCGAAACCACGGCGTAGCTGGGCCCCTTGAGCCCCAGCATGATGGAAAGCTGACCCGACACCAGATTGATGAGCGAGCCCGGCACAAAAAACGGTGAAATGCGCCGTGCACCACGCGCGAGATATTCGGCCTGTGTTTCTTCGATACGGGGCAATCCACCGATACCGGAACCCACGATAACCCCGATACGATCGGCATTGGCCTCGGTCACTTCGAGACCGGCATCACGCCATGCCTGAACCCCTGCAGCCACACCATAGTGGATGAAGGTATCCATTTGCTTGGCCTCTTTGGCCGTCATGTAGTGGGTGATGTCGAAGTCTTTGACCTCTCCGGCAATTTGCGCATTCAGGCCCGAGGCATCAAAACGAGTGATACGGGTAACCCCGGAACGCCCGTTGACGATGTTGTCCCATGCGCTTTCGATATCGTTACCTACAGGCGAAACAATGCCCAGGCCGGTAATGACGACACGTCGCTTCACGGATGACTCCTAAAATGAAAAAGCGGTTTAAAGCCAACGCCCCGGTCAAAAGACTGACCATTAAGGCCAGTTCAACACAGAACGTTTTCTAGAAACCGCTTGGGCAATTTGCCCCATGGGGGCAGCTTACCGAATCGTTGAAATTATTCTTTGCTATGCGACGTGATGTAGTCAACAGCTTGCTGAACCGTTGTGATCTTTTCAGCTTCTTCGTCTGGAATTTCAGTTTCGAATTCGTCTTCAAGTGCCATAACGAGCTCGACCATGTCGAGTGAATCGGCACCGAGGTCGTCAAGGAAGGAAGATTCGTTTTTGATCTCGGCTTCGTTGACGCCAAGTTGTTCAGCGACGATCTTCTTGACGCGCTGTTCGATGCTTTCCATGCAGATCTCCAAGTGGGGAAAAATTCCCGCGAATTATAGCCAAACGTTTTTAAGCGTGCGTTATGGCCATGACAAAAAAACAGTGTTACCCGGTGTGCCGCATTATGCCGCGCATGCTGTGGCCAGTTATATAGGTAACACCTCTAATACGAACAGGATTTTACCCTGTTCACCTTATTACATGTACATGCCGCCATTGACGTGCAATGTGGTGCCGGTGATGTAGCCGGCTTCAGGGGCAGCCAGAAAGCCGACCGCATTGGCGATATCAGACGCCGAACCCAGCCGCCCGAGCGGGATCTGGGTCAGCAACGCTGCCGTTTGTGTTTCACTGAGTGCGCGGGTCATGTCGGTTTCAATAAAGCCCGGCGCCACACAATTGACGGTGATGTCGCGGCTGCCGAGCTCGCGCGCCAGCGCACGGGTCATGCCGGCAACACCCGCCTTGGCGGCCGCGTAGTTGGCCTGACCGGGATTGCCACTGGAACCCACCACCGACGTAATATTGATGATGCGCCCCCAGCGGGCTTTCATCATGGGCTTGATGACACCGCGGCACAAACGGAATACCGACGACAGGTTGGTGTCAAGCACCGATGCCCAGTCATCGTCTTTCATGCGCATGGCCAGCGTATCGCGTGTGATGCCTGCATTATTGACCAGAATATCAGGACCGCCTTCATTGGCGGCAATGTCGGCCAGCACGGCATCACAGGCCGCTGCATCAGTGACATTCAGCACCACACCGCGACCGCCCGACGCCGAGAGCATGTCAGCAATGGATTGCGCCCCGTTCCCGGAGGTGGCGGTACCGATAACGCGGGCACCACGGGCTGCCAGTTCGAGCGCAATGGCTTTGCCAATGCCGCGCGTTGCACCGGTAACCAACGCAACCTTGCCTTCAAGTGAGTTTGTCACAACGCTTACCCCTGTAATGTTTGCAACGCCGCATCAAGTGATGCGGGGTCGGTAATCGCCAGACCAACGAGATCGCGATCGATGCGTTTGGTCAGGCCATTGAGCACTTTGCCAGGACCGCATTCTACAACGTGTGTCACACCCTGCGCCTTCATGGCCAGGACAGTTTCGACCCACCGCACCGGATGCCAGGCCTGACGCACCAGCGCATCTTTGATGGCTGCCGCATCGGAGGGCATGGCGACATCGACGTTATTGATCAGCGGAATGGCAGGCGCACTGACAGGAACCGATTGCAGCGCCTGCTGCAAGACACCGGCGGCCGGCTCAAGCAGACTGGAGTGAAACGGCGCAGAGACAGGCAATACCAGCGCACGCTTGGCACCCGCTTCGCGAGCCAGTTCACAGGCACGCTCGACGGCACCCTTGTGACCGGCAATCACGACTTGCGCCGGCGCATTGTAATTAACCGCCTCAACAACTTCACCTTGCGCCGCACGCAGACAGACATCACGCACAGCGTCGTCATCCAGACCCAATACGGCAGCCATGCCGCCGGTACCCACCGGCACTGCGGCCTGCATGGCATCGGCACGCACACGCACCAGCGAAACGGCGTCGGTTAGTGCCAGCGCACCGGCAGCGGTCAAGGCAGAATACTCGCCCAGACTGTGGCCTGCAACCAGGGCGGGCACGGCGCCACCGGCCTGAATCCAGGCGCGATAAACAGCAACAGCCGCAGCCAGCATGACCGGCTGAGTATTTGTCGTGAGGTTGAGCGC
This sequence comes from Alcaligenaceae bacterium, assembly GCA_012744285.1. GTDB lineage: Bacteria > Pseudomonadota > Gammaproteobacteria > Burkholderiales > Burkholderiaceae_B > Neopusillimonas > Neopusillimonas aromaticivorans. The sequence goes on along the minus strand of JAAYID010000331.1, from coordinate 14,933 downwards.
ATCAACCGGACCCTGCGCGATGAGGGCTGACAGATCCTGACCCAGGGCGTCGGAGGCTTCGGACAACGCGTGCGCAACGGCGGCATTACCCGCCCAGGCATCCATCATGCCAACAGACTGCGAACCCTGTCCGGGAAATACAAAGGCTACTTTCATGTGATTTGTCTCGTGATAGTAAGGTTACCGGCCTTGCAAGACCTGCCTGGCACGCATTTTACATGCGCGCCAGCACCGAACCCCAGGTAAACCCGCCCCCGACACCTTGCATCAGAACCAGATCTCCGGCCTTGATACGGCCGTCACGACGTGCCGCGTTTAACGCCAAGGGCACACTGGCCGCCGAGGTGTTGGCATGCTGATCGACGGTGACGACGACTTTTTCAGAGGGAATCCCCAGCTTTTTACCCAGGAAACTGATGATGCGCAGATTGGCTTGGTGCGGCACCATCCAGTTGATATCGGACAGTCCGACACCCGCCTGGACACACACATCCTGTGCAGAGCGTGACAGCGCATTGACCGCCATCTTGAAAACCGCCTGCCCATCCATGCGCAAGAACGGGTCGCCCACCACCTGCCCCCCAGCCACATTCCCGGCCGCGTGCAAAATGCCCATCTGGCTACCGTCCGCATGCAATTCGGCGCCGATAATGCCCGGTGTCTCGCTGGCCTGGAGCACCACGGCCCCGGCCCCGTCACCAAACAGCACGCACGTTTTGCGGTCGTCCCAGTCAAGAATACTGGAAAACACTTCGGCGCCAATGACCAGTGCCGCACGGGCCCGGCCCGCTTTGATGAAGGCCTCAGCGGTGGTCAAGGCATACACAAAGCCGCTGCAGACCGCCTGGATATCAAAGGCCGCACCCTGCCGTACCCCCAGGCTGGCTTGCACCAGACAGGCTGTGCTTGGAAAAATGTAATCGGGTGTCGACGTTGCCACGATGATCAAATCAATGTCGGCAGCAGCAACACCGGCATCGTCCATGGCCTGCTGTGCCGCCTTTGTAGCCAGCATGCTGGTTCGGGTACCCGGGTCTGCCAGATGACGCTGACGGATACCCGTCCGTTCGACGATCCACTCGTCAGAGGTTTCGATCCCTCGTGTCGCCAGTTCGGCGGCCAAATCAGTGTTGGTAACGACCCGGGGCGGCAAATAGCCGCCGGAACCCGTAATTTTGGCAAAAGACATAGTGGCTTCCATGAGGGAGAGACTAGGCGGCGCGCCCTGATGCACCCTGATCGGCCGATTGCTGAAGGGCCTCAGCTTCTTGCAGACTTCGACGCAGCTCGTGGATGGCGGTTGTGGTGCCGTCGAGCAGACGATTATGGACGGCTTCGCGCGCGCGCTGAAGGGCGCAACCGAATGCATAGACATCGGCTGAGCCATGACTTTTGATAACGATGCCGCGCAAGCCCAGCAGGGCAGCACCGTTGTAACGACGGTTATCAACCTTGCCACGGAACCGGTTCAGTACCGGCGAGGCCAGCAAGCCGGCCAGCATGGACAATGGCCCGCTCTTGAACTCGGCACGCATCATGGCACTGACCATACGGGCCAGCCCTTCCATGGACTTGAGCACGACATTGCCGACAAAACCGTCACATACAATAACATCGACCGTACCCTTGCAGATATCATCGCCTTCGACGTTGCCGTAGAAATTCAGGCCGCTGTCACGCAGCAGGCCTGCGGCTTGCTTGACGACCTCGTTACCCTTGATGACTTCTTCACCGATGTTCAGCAAACCAACTGTCGGCCGCTCGCGGCCGTACAAAGCACTGACCAGTGCCGAACCCATAATGGCAAACTGCAACAGGTGCTGTGCCGTGCAATCGACATTGGCGCCCAGGTCAAGCACGGTGGTTGCCCCGCCCTTCTGGTTGGGAATGGACGTGGCAATCGCCGGACGATCAATGCCATCGAGGGTCTTGAGCACATACCGCGAAACGGCCATCCAGGCGCCGGTATTTCCTGCCGAAATACAGGCATCGGCCAGACCGTCTTTGACCGCCTGGACCGCAACCCGCATTGAGGAGTCTTTTTTGCGGCGCAGGGCCACCTCGACCGGGTCATCCATAAGCACGACCTCGGAGGCAGGCAGCACCTGATACCAGTCGGACTGAACACACCCCAATTGCGTTAATTGGGTATCAATGGCCGCAGGATCACCCGCCAGCAAAAAGCGGGTATCGGGATAGCGCTGCGCAAACTGGTACGCCGCTGTAACGGTGACCGGCAAGCCGACATCGCCGCCCATACAATCGACGGCGATTCTGATACTTGACATCGACATTAAGTTCGCAATCTGGGGAGATCGCTGAAAGAAACCTAATTATTCGTCGTTTTTGGTTTTGATAACTTTGCGACCACGGTAGAAACCGTTAGGGCTGATGTGGTGGCGCAGGTGCAATTCACCCGTAGTAGGCTCGATGGCCGTGGGCGGTGTAGTCAGAAAATCGTGTGAACGATGCATGCCGCGCTTGGACGGGCTCTTTTTGTTTTGCTGAACGGCCATGATGACTCCTGAAAGCGGGGGACCGCAAATTGAACCCCCGCAGGTTGGTTTTTAAAACTTAACGATTCTGTTTCAGTTGCGCCAACGCCGAAAAAGGCGACGGACGCTTTTCTTGCACAACAGGCTCTTCGGACTGAACCAGCGAAACGCCGCCAGGACAGACTTCGTGGCGCGGCACATAAGGCACCGCCAGAATGAGCTCGTCTTCGATAAAAGACAGAACGTCGAAGCGACGCGAACCCAAAATACGTTCAAGGGCATTTTCGTCGTCGTCTTCATCTTCGAGATCGGACTCGCGATTGACCAGTTCGACCCGGTTAACCACACTGACTTCATACTCGAAGGGCTCGAGACAGCGCTGACACTGCAGCACCGGCTTTGCCGTGATGGACACTTCGAGGAACGACTGCCCCCCGGTTGTACGCCACCCTTTCAACGACCAGCTGACGACATCTTGAGGTTGCGGGGGCAAACCCTCGCAGAACCGCGCAAAGCCCGCCAGCACTGCCTGACCACTTATTGTGGACCCCAGCCGGGTAAACTCGGCGGTATCAATGTAGCGAACGCTGTCTGAACACATACCTGAACCTATGCCTTACCCTTACGCTTTTAACCGCTTACCGGGAAAACATTAGATAATACCGCTTTACCGATCACAGCGTCAAACAGTTCACCTGAAACCTGGCATCATGCGTCTTATTCTGGCATCAAGCTCACCCTACCGAAAAGAAATGCTGCAGCGACTTGGCCTGCCCTTTGACTGCATTTCACCCGACATCGATGAAACCCCGATGGGTCACGAAAGCCCCGCCCAACTGGCGCTGCGCCTGTCGAAAGACAAGGCGGCTGCCGTTGCCGCCCAATACCCGGGGGCTCTGATTATCGGGTCAGACCAGGTCGCCACCTTCGACGGCCAACCCATTGGCAAGCCCGGATCATTCGAACGCGCCTTCGCCCAGTTGCGCCAGCTGAGCGGAAAAACCGTTGAGTTTCACAGCGCATTATGCGTTACCGGTGACGCACGAACCGAACTGGATGACATCGTCACACACTGCACCTTCAGAACGTTGTCCGATGACGAGATCAGCACTTACCTTCGCCGCGAAACCCCCTACGATACCGCCGGCAGTGCCAAAGCCGAAGGCCTGGGCATCGCACTGATGGACAGCATGCGATCGGACGACCCCACCGCAATTATTGGCCTGCCCCTGATTGCGCTGTCGCGCATGTTACGCTCTTTCGGCCTTAACCCGCTGACGTTCCGGGCCTGACGCCAAGCCCATGGCATACCAAACCTGAGCCTGAACCAATGACCCGCAACGCCCGATGACTGACCCTGCATTGAACACCGTGAACATGCCCCGTACCCTGCACCTTATCCCTGTCAGCCTGGGCGATGCGCCCGCGTCACGCTGGTTGCCCGCCGACGTCCAGGCACTGGCCGGCAAACTGGACACCTACATTGCCGAAAACGCCAAAACGGCGCGCGCGTTCCTCAAGCAAATCGGCACTGAAAAGCCGCTGCAGGAAATCACCATTCACACACTTGGCAAGAACACCTCGGCCGACGACATCCGCCAATGGCTGAAAAGCTTGCCGGCCAACGGGCAAATCGGGCTGGTGTCTGAAGCGGGCTGCCCCGCTGTTGCCGACCCGGGTGCCCAGGTGGTCGCCATGGCCCACACCATGGACATACGCGTCGCCCCCTGGACAGGGCCGTCTTCCATTTTGCTGGGCCTGATGGCCAGCGGCCTGGACGGCCAGCGCTTTGCCTTCCATGGTTATGCCCCGGTTGATGCGGCCCAACGCGCAAAGCAACTGAAGCAATGGGAAACCGAATCGCAAAAACTGCACCAGACCCAGTTGCTGATCGAAACACCCTACCGCAACAACGCCATGTTCGAAACCCTGACACAAAGCCTTAAAGGCTCGACACGCCTGTGCGTTGCACGGTCGTTAAGCACTGACCAGGAATGGGTTCAAACCCGTACCGTTGCAGACTGGAAATCGGCACCGCCACCCGACCTGAACCGCCAGCCTACCCTATTCCTGTTTCTGGCCTGACACCGGCTCAGCCCAAGCGGTTTGCAGGCAGCCCCTGAACGTTGTTCAGCCCATGCGGACGGTGTACATAACGGCCTGCTCTTCAGCCCGCGCGCTGACGGGCTCTGGTCAGACGCACCCACTTCAGCATCACCAGCACCAACGTGATGCCAATATAAACGCGCACCTCGGCAAAGTCATTCTTGCCGGCTCGCACCAGCCAGAAGTGCCAGACCGAAAGGCCCAGCGCGGGGTACACCAGCAGGTGCAGCCGCTTCCAGCTGCGACCAAGACGACGCAACCAGCCGTTGGTTGAGGTGATCGCCAACGGCACCATCAACACAAACGCCACGACACCGACCGTAATGAACAGCCGTGTCACCACATCGGACCCCATGGCCGACAGCACCAGACCCTGCTCCCAGAAGGCCCAGGCGAGCGCGTGCAGCGTGGCATAGAAAAACGTAAACAGCCCCAGGGTACGTCGATGCCGCAACGGCCAGGACACACCCAGCCAGCGCTGCAGCGGTGTTGCCGCCAGTACCAGACACAACCCGACCAGCGACCATTCACCAGAGGATAACGTCAGGTATTGGGCCGGATTAGCCCCCAGCCCATCGGTAAACGCCAGAAAACACCACCAGCCAAAGGGCACCAGACCCAGGACAACCGCAGCAGCCAGCGACGCGCGCATCATGGGTTGCCCGATAACACGAATGAGCTGACACACATCGTGCACACATCAGCAGTGATCTTGTAGACGTCAACAAATGCGGCGTAAATCATGTGCATGTCAATAGTTGCGGCGCAAATCAAGCCCGGCATACAGCGAGGCCACCTGATCGGCATAACCATTGAACATCAACGTGGGAACACGGGGTGCAAATACGCCCTGCCCGATCTGACGCTCCGTCGCCTGACTCCAGCGCGGATGGGCGACTTCCGGATTGACGTTGGCATAAAAACCGTACTCTTCCGGGGCAATTTTCACCCAACTGGTGACAGGTTGCTTTTCCACGAACCGGATCTTGACAATTGACTTGCCTGATTTGAACCCGTACTTCCAGGGCACCACCAGCCGCAACGGCGCGCCATTCGCAACCGGCAAGGCCTTGCCGTAAACGCCAAACGCCAGCAGGGTTAGCGGGTGCATGGCCTCATCAAGGCGCAGAGCCTCAACGTAGGGCCAATCGATGATACGGGTTGCCAGACCAGGCATGGCATCGGGCTGGACATCGGTCACGAACTCGACATAGCGGGCGTTGCCGGTGGGCTGTACCTTGCGAATCAGCGCCTCGAGGGGAAAACCGTTCCAGGGGATCACCATGGACCAGGCCTCGACGCAGCGCAGCCGATAAACCCGCTCTTCCATCGCCGCCAGCCGCTTGAGGTCATCCAGGTCGAACACCCCGGGATTGAGCACCTCACCTTCGACGGCAACTTGCCACGGCTGGATACGAAACTTGCCGCTGCGTGTGGACGGATCTGTTTTACCCGTACCGAACTCATAGAAATTGTTGTAGGTGGTCACCGACTTTTCAGGGGTCAGATCGGCATCGACCGAAAACGCCGGATTGCGCACGCCCCATTCAGACGACGCCAAGGCCGCACGCGCGGGCAACAGCGCTGCAGCACCTGCCGAAGCGGCCAGCAGGCCCGCCTGACGAAGCCACTGCCGCCGGGACTGCCACACGGACTCTGGCGTAATTTGCGAACCCGGGATTTCCGGAAACCTGAACCTTGACATGGACTACCCCTTAAAAAACACGCGCTACAGGCGCCGGGACAACCAATCGTGCATCTCGGCCACACTGTGAACCAGCACCGTCGGATTGGCCTCTTGCAGCGTGGGCACATCATGAGCCCCGTAGCTGACGGCAATACTGTCGACGCCGGCGTTGTGCGCCATTTGGACATCGTGCGTGGTATCACCCACCATCAGGACATGCTCCGGATCAAGCCCCAACTGCCCGATGATGTCGTGCAGCATGCCCGGGTGAGGTTTACCGTGCGACTCATCAGCGCAACGCGTCATATCAAAATAACTCTCAAGTTGCGAGGTCGCAAGCACGCGATCCAACCCGACACGACCTTTCCCGGTCGCCACGGCCAGTTTGACCCGTTGTTCGCGCAAATCATGCAGCAACGGCGGAACCCCGTCGAACAAGGGCATTTCCTGATCCCGCTGAAAAAAATGGTGTTTGTAACGGGCCACGAAATGATCAAGATCTTCAGCCTGCAAGTCGGGAGCAACGTGATACAAGGCGCTTTCAAGCGACAGACCGATGACCCAACTGGCCCGCTGACGATCGGGCACAGCCAGGCCCAGATCGGCACACGCCATCTGGATAGAGGTAACGATAGTGCCGGTAGAATCCATCAGGGTGCCATCCCAATCAAAAATGACAGCGTCGTAATGTTTCAAGTGAACTGCTCCGGTTCTGGTTTCAGAAATTTTGTTCAAGCCGATCAAGAAGGCGTTGGCATTCGGGTGGCAACGGCGCCGTCAATTGCAGAAGTTCTCCGGTGACCGGATGCGGAATATCCAGGCGCCAGGCATGCAGGAACATGCGCCCGAAGCCCTGACGGGCAAATTGTGCCCTGACCTCGTCAGACCCGTACTTGTCATCGCCGACAATCGGAAAACCAGCCGAAGCCAGATGCACGCGAATCTGGTGGGTACGCCCGGTGCGCAGTTCAGCCTCCAGCAACGAGTAGCGACCATAGCGCTTCAACAGGCTGATGATGGTATGGGCCGGCTTACCGGTCGCATCGACCCTGACGCGGCGCTCGCCCGACGCCGTCAGCCATTTCAGCAGGGGCTGCTTCAAGTGCTGGCGATCATTCACCCAGTCACCCACCACCAGGGCCTGATAACGCTTTCGCCCCTTGCCTTCCCGCATCATGTCGTGCAAGGCCACCAGCGCAGAGCGTTTCTTGGCAATGATCAGCAAGCCCGACGTCTCCCGATCAATGCGATGGGCCAGTTCGAGCAGCCGGGCATCGGGCCTGGCCGCACGCAACTGCTCGATAACACCAAAGGAAACGCCACTGCCCCCATGCACGGCAACGCCGGATGGCTTGTCGATGACCAGAATGGCGTCATCTTCAAAAACCACCGGAAAATCACAGGGCGGCACCAGGCGTGGCGCATCGGGCGCGGGCAGACGTAGCGGCGGCACACGCACCGTATCGCCGTCTTGCAAACGGTAGTCGGACTGGATACGCCCCTTGTTGACGCGCACTTCTCCGCCACGAATGGCTTTGTAAATATGACTTTTGGGCACGCCCTTGCATATACGCAGCAAAAAGTTGTCAATACGCTGTCCGGCCTGTTCGGCATCGATTTGCACCAGACGGACGGCAGGGGCGGCAGCAGGGGTTGTTTCGGGTTTGCGCATATGGAAAACCGGCATATAATCATGCCAGCCTGTGGAAGCTGAAAATCTACCTGCGTAGAGATGCAATGGATGCGTCTCCGTGGGTATTGAAGAACACATTGTACTGCCTTGAAATTCAGCTTCCGGGCCACCAGGTCGTCGGGGCAACCGCCTGCTGTGGGGCAATGGTGAAGCACAAAACCCATTGTTAACCACAGGTCGTTGTCAACCGCGTGCGACGCTGTAGTCTTTGCTAAATAAAGTCAAAACGTTTACATGCACCAGGCGCGAACACAACACACCGCGCCTGCTGTTCCAGCAATTTTTTTTCGTCAACCACAACACTATTGTGAAACTGACCTCTCTGCTGACTGAACCTCGTGCCCAATGGCATGCTGTGCCTGCCTGACGATCAAGGTGGGTACCCTCTGACAATTATTGTTCAGCCCGGCCCCCTTTAAGCAAAATCCAGCGTCTCACACCGAGTGGCCCAGGGTCGCGCGCCAGTTTAATGGCGCGCCATGACTACGGAGATACACACTCATGAAACGCATGTTGTTCAACGCGACGCACCAGGAAGAATTGCGCGTCGCGATTGTCGATGGTCAAAAACTCATTGACCTTGACATCGAAACCGCCGGGCGCGAACAGCGCAAAGGCAATATTTACAAAGGCGTCATCACACGCATCGAACCGGGTCTTGAAGCCTGCTTCGTCAGCTACGGTGAAGACCGTCATGGCTTCCTGCCGTTCAAAGAAGTCGCCCGCACCTACTTCAAAGACGGCGTTGATGTACGCACTGCGCGCATCCAGGACGCACTGACTGAAGGCCAGGAGCTGATTGTCCAGGTTGAAAAAGAAGAGCGCGGCAACAAAGGCGCCGCGCTGACGACCTTCATTTCACTGGCTGGCCGTTACCTGGTCCTGATGCCCAACAATCCGCGCGGTGGCGGCGTCTCGCGTCGTGTCGAAGGCGAAGACCGGCAAGAGCTGCGCGAAACCATGGATCAGCTCGATGTGCCCCAGGGCATGAGCATCATCGCACGTACCGCAGGCATCGGTCGCACCGTCGAAGAACTCCAATGGGACTTGTCCTACCTGCTGCAGCTCTGGAGCGCCATCGATTCGGCCGCCCGTGAAAATGCAGCGCCCATCCTGATCTACCTGGAATCCAGCCTGGTCATTCGCGCCATCCGCGACTATTTTTCGCCCGACATCGGTGAAATCCTCATCGACACCGAAGACATTGCCGAGCAAGCCACTGCGTTCATGAGCGTGGTCATGCCCGACAACGTGGGTTGCGTCAAAATGTACCGCGACGATATCCCGTTGTTCTCGCGTTTCCAGATCGAGCACCAGATTGAAACCGCCTACTCGCGCACCGTCCAGCTGCCTTCCGGTGGCTCAGTGGTCATTGACCACACTGAAGCGCTGGTGGCCGTTGACGTCAACTCGGCACGCTCGACGCGTGGTGCCGACATTGAAGAAACCGCCTTGCGAACCAACCTGGAAGCCGCCGACGAAGTCGCGCGCCAGCTGCGTCTGCGCGACCTTGGCGGCCTGATCGTCATTGACTTCATCGACATGGAAGACGGCAAGAACCAGCGCGCTGTCGAGCAACGCCTGCGCGATGCCCTGCACTTCGATCGCGCCCGCGTGCAAATGGGCAAGATCTCGCGTTTTGGTCTGATGGAACTGTCACGCCAGCGCCTGCGCCCGGCCCTGAATGAAGGCTCGCACGTCACCTGCCCGCGTTGTAACGGTACCGGCGTCATCCGCGATGCCGAATCCAGTGCACTGCATGTCCTGCGTTTGCTGCAGGAAGAAGCCATGAAAGAAAACACGGCCGCACTGCATGCCCAGGTGCCCGTCGAGGTCGCCACGTTCCTGCTCAATGAAAAACGTAACGACATCACCAAAATCGAATCACGCCTGAAGGTTAACCTGGTCCTGATTCCCAACAAGAATCTCGAAACGCCACACCATCACATCGAGCGCCTGCGCCACGATGACCCTCGCATCGAAAATCCGGCCAGCAGCCTTGAGCTGGTTCAGGCGCCCGAAACCGATATCGCCTGGCAACCGAGCAAAGCTCAGGAAGCCAAATCGCGTCCTGAAGCAATAGTCAAGAGCATCACACATGCACAACCGGCTCCGGTTGTGGTCGCCCCCGAGGCGCCTGTTGCAACCGCTGCGCCCACCGCAGCCGGCCCCGGCTTGTTCAAGCGCCTGCTCAACTGGCTCACTGGCAGCCCGGCAAGCACTGAAGCGGCAGCCCCGGCTACCGAGGACAAACCCGCTACGACACGTGCAGCCAATGGCCAGCGCGCATCAAATCGTGGACACCAGGATCGCAACCGCAATCGCCGCCGCAGCGGCAGCAACGGCCGTGGGCGCGACACCGAAGAAACGACAACCGAAGCACCCGCGCCACGCAAGGCCCGGGCTGAAACCCCGGTAGTCGAGCCTATCGCGGTGGCACCGGCCGACAACGGCCCGGATACAGCTGAGGGCAAGGAAGAACGCTCCGGTTCGCGCCGGGGTCGTCGTGGCCGTGGCCGCAACCGTCGCGACCGCGCTACCGAAGGCAATGTCGACACCGATGACAACCTGATCGCCGATAACGCCGACATCCAGGAAACCACCGAGACACAGGCCACCACGCCGAAAGTGGCAGAAGCCGCTCCGGCAGTGGCGGCCGCCGTGGCTGCTGTTTCCGCGACAACAGCCATTGCCGAGGAGGACGACGAAGATATCGACTCAACCGATTCCGGCACAGGCAGCGACGATACCGAAGCAACCGATGGCGAACAAACCGAGCGCAAGCGCCGTCGCCGCCGCAGTCGCCGCAGCCGCCGTGGTACAGACGGCAGCAAACTCGAGTCAGGCTCTGACGATGCCGAGGGCAACGATGAGGGTACCGACAGCGACGCTGAACCGGTTACTCCGGTTGCGGTACAAACAGCCCAGACAACCATTGCGGCCACTGTCACAACGTCTGCAGCAACCGCACCGGGTAGTGCCGCATCGCCTGACAACGTACCGGCCAGTGAACTGATTGCACCCCGTACCGTCGCCAGCGAAACTGCTGCAACTGCCCAGACTTTTGGCGCCGATATGGAAACCGTTCCTGCCAAAGCGCTGATCGACCTTCCTGCCACCTCCGCTGAACCGGCAATCGCTGCCGAGTCCGCTGACGTACCGGACACGACGTCTGTCACGGCCAAGCCCGCTTCAGTGACTACGGCGCCAGCCAGTGTCGAAAGCGCATCCGCTACAGAAAATGTCGAGCAGGTCACGTCATCCGGCATCGAACCTGCTGCAGCCGCTCGTGCAGAACCGGCTCCGGACACCGCAGCAACAGCAGCACCAGTTGCTGCCGTGACGGCACCCGTACAGGAACCTGTGGCTTCCGAACCCGCAGTAGCGGTAGCGGTACCCGCAGAGGCTGTTGTGGCTGCAGAGGCTGTTGTAGCGACAGAACCCGCCGTTGCGGTACCTGAAGAGGTACCTGTTGCTACACCTGCGCTGGCTTCAACAACAGCCGCTACCGCTGCATCAGCATCGGCAGTCCCGTCATCCAACCTGTCGACGGTTATTGAAGCGGCCGGTCTTCAGCTGGTGGAAACACGAGCTGAGTCGCGGGCTGCTCCAGCCGCAACACCGACAGCACCGGCACGTCTCGGTCGCCCCCGTAAGGCCGCTCCGGTCATCGAACACGCGTCACTGGAACAGGTGGAAACCCAGAACTCCTGATCACTTTGATGTGAACTGGTAAAAAAAATCCAGCGGGCTTTTAAACCCGCTGGATTTTTTTATTTGTCACTGCACGAAGCATTGTCATTCGGCGCTGGCAACAACCTCAATTGACTGGCGTGTTAACAACGCCAGCAGATGCGCCAATTCACGGCGCATTTCACGGCGGTCAACCACGCAATCAATCGCGCCTTTTTCAAGCAAAAACTCGGCGCGCTGAAAACCTTCAGGCAGTTTTTCACGAACGGTTTGCTCAATGACACGAGGGCCGGCAAAACCGATAAGCGCCTTGGGCTCGGCAATGACCACATCGCCCATGAACGCGAAACTGGCGGATACACCACCCATGGTGGGATCAGTAAGCACACTGATGAACGGCAAGCCTTCCTGGGCCAGACGCGTGAGCATGGCGTTGGTTTTCGCCATCTGCATCAGGGAAAACAGACTTTCCTGCATGCGCGCACCACCCGACGCCGCAACGCAAATGAAAGGGCTCCGGTTCTTGATGGCTTCCTGGACACCACGCACAAAGCGCTCGCCCACCACAGACCCCATGGACCCGCCCATGAATTCAAATTCAAAGCAGGCCAGCACAACCGGCAACGACAAAATGCGCCCGCTCATGACGACCATGGCCTCGGTTTCGCCGGTGGCTTTGGTCGCCTCGGAAACGCGGTCAGGGTATTTGCGCGAATCTTTGAACTTCAAGGGGTCAACCGGCCGGGTGGTTTCACCGATTTCAATGCGCCCTTCCGTATCCAGCAAGGCATTGATTCGGGCACGCGCACCAATGCGCATGTGGTGACTGCAATTCGGGCAGACATTCAGGCTGGCCGCCAGATCGTCTTTATAAAGCACCGATTCACAACTTGGGCATTTGATCCACAACCCCTCGGGCACCCGACGCCCGGCGGCGTCGGAGTTCTTGTTGATTCGGGGGGGCAGAATCTTGTCAATCCAGCTCATGGGTGAAGTATTCCTGGTGAAGTATTCAGTAATTTAGTTCAAGGCCTGGCGCACACCGGCGAGCCACAATTTAGCGGCCTGCACAGCTGCCGTATCAGGATCTTGCCCGGCCACAGCGGCCGCCGCACCGGCTTCTTCCATGGTTTCGATCAGTTTGCTGCCAATGATGACGGCGTCACTGACCTGCCCCAGACGCCGCGCACTTTCAGCGTCGCGAATGCCAAAGCCCACCCCCACCGGCACGCCAAGGTGCTGGCGAATGGATGCGAGGCGCTGCTCGACATCGGCAATATCGATGGCGCCCGAACCGGTAACGCCCTTGAGGGAAACGTAATACACATAACCCCGGGCAATTTTTGCCACTTTCTTCACACGCTCTTGGGTGGACGTGGGAGCCAGCAGGAAGATAGGGGCCACCGAGGCCGCTTCAAGATAGCCGGCGAATTCGATCATTTCCTCAGGGGGGTAATCGACGACCAGTACGCCATCGACACCTGCCTGGGCGGCCTGTTGCGCGAACGCTTCCTGACCGAAACGCTCGATAGGGTTGGCATAGCCCATGAGGACGACCGGAGTCACCGCGTTGGTGCGGCGGAACTCTTTGACCATGTCCAGTACATGAACCAGCCCGACACCTTTTTCAATCGCCCGCTGGGTTGCACGCTGCACGACCGGGCCATCGGCCATCGGGTCAGAAAACGGCACACCCAGCTCGATGACATCGGCCCCGGCCTCAACCAGCGCATGCATCAGGGGAACCGTCGATTGAGGCGATGGATCACCTGCGGTTACGTAGGGAATGAGAGCGGCCCGGCTACCTTTGGCTGCAAAAGCAGCCGCCAGACGATCGTGTTGTGTCATTTTTATCTCTAGAGGGTAATACCGCTGAATTCAGCAACGGTATGCATGTCTTTGTCGCCCCGGCCCGACAAATTGACCAGGATGATTTTGTCTTTGGACAAGGTCGGCGCCAAACGGGCGGCATGCGCAATGGCATGTGACGACTCGAGCGCCGGCATGATGCCTTCAGTGCGACAGCACTTGTGAAAAGCAGCCAGAGCCTCGGCATCGGTAATACCGACATACTGTGCGCGGCCGGAATCTTTCAGCCAGGCGTGCTCAGGGCCTACGCCGGGATAATCAAGCCCGGCCGAGATGGAATGGGTTTCCTGGATTTGACCGTGTTCGTCTTGCATGACATAGGTGCGGTTGCCATGCAGCACGCCCACCACGCCTGCATTCAATGAGGCGGCATGACGACCGCTATCGAGGCCCTCACCCGCCGCCTCGACGCCCACCAGACCCACATCGGAAAAATCAATATACGGGTAAAAGATGCCCATGGCATTGGAGCCACCGCCGACAGACGCCACCACATAATCGGGCTGACGACCGGCATCAACAGGCATCTGCTGAATGCATTCGGTACCGATCACCGACTGGAAATCACGCACCATGGCGGGATACGGATGTGGCCCGGCCACCGTGCCAATGCAATAAAACGTGTTTTCGATGTTGGTGACCCAGTCGCGCATGGCTTCGTTAAGAGCGTCTTTCAGGGTACGCGAGCCGGATTCGACCGGTACCACCGTGGCCCCCAGCAGCTTCATTCGATACACGTTCGACGCCTGGCGACGCACGTCTTCGCTGCCCATGTAGACGACGCACTCGAGGCCATAACGCGCGGCCACTGTAGCGGTGGCTACACCATGCTGACCGGCACCGGTTTCAGCAATGATGCGTGGCTTGCCCATGCGGCGAGCCAGCAAAATCTGACCGATACAGTTGTTGATCTTGTGTGCGCCAGTGTGATTGAGATCTTCGCGCTTGAACCAGATCTGAGCTCCACCTAGTTGCTCCGACCATCGACGGGCATGGTACACGGGGCTGGGACGACCAACAAAGTGCTTGAGCTCATAGTGAAACTCATGCAAAAACTCAGGATCGTTCCGATACTGTTCGTAGGCTGCTTTCAACTCGTCCAGGGCGTGGACCAGCGTTTCAGCGACAAACGAACCACCAAACTGACCAAAATGTCCATCCGGGTCGGGCAAGGTATAGGTTTTCAAAGCTCGCTCTCTTGATTGACAAGAACAATCGCGGGCACAACGCCCGCGAGGTGTAGGTTGACTGATTTTAGCAGTTCAGGACGAGTAGCGGCGGGCGCTAACGCCCGATAACTCGTTCAAGGCCGCTAAAGCCTTTTGAATTTGCTCGCCATCGCGCACTTCAATGGTAAATATCATGCGCGTCAGCGAGCGGCGACTCAAGG
>JAAYID010000330.1 GCA_012744285.1 Alcaligenaceae bacterium | reverse complement strand
GCCCTGGGCGACGCGGTGGCGGTTGGAGTCGCGCAGCGAATACACGCAGCCGCAATACTCCTGCTGATAGAAGTTTTCGCGCTTGCTGATTTCGATCATGCGGGCTGACCCACCGCCTTTGCGCCAGTTGTACGTCCAGTAGGCCAGGTCAGGGTAGCGCGCTGCGGCGCGTTCGCCGCAGCCGTTGATCTGGTTCATGTCTTTCCAGCGTGAAATGCCCAGGGAACTGGTAATGGTGTCAAAACCGTTTTCGTGCGCGTACAGGGCGGTGCGCTCGAAGCGCATGTCGAAGCATTCGGTGCAGCGAGCGCCACGTTCGGGTTCGTTTTCCAGCCCGCGAACCCGTTCAAACCAGTTGTCGCGATCGTAGTCGGCATCAATGAACGGGATGTTGTGCTCTTCGGCAAAGCGAATGTTCTCGTTCTTGCGGATTTCGTATTCGCGGTCGGGGTGAATGTTGGGGTTGTAGAAGTAAATGGTGTAGTCGATGCCGGAAGCGGTCATGGCTTCCATGACTTCGCCCGAGCAGGGCGCACAGCACGAGTGCAACAGCACTTTCTTGCGTGCGTCGGGCAGTTCGAGTTTCGGGCGCTGGATGTCGGTGGTAATGGGCTTGTTCATGGTCATGGTCTTGCCTCGTGGTGTGCCGGCGCCGCCCCGGGGGTATGGGGTCGACACGTATTCAACAGGCTATTTTAGCCTTTAGGCGCAACATTCCAAAGTGTCGCAGCCCGTTGGGCGTGTCAGTGTCCCCCGGCATGTGTGTGCGGTATACCGGGGAACCTGAGCTTAACCGTTCAGAACGGCCTGCCAAAGCGCAACAACCGCTTCACGTTCAGCCAGAAACTGGTCGGAGGCCACGCGGGCGATGTCTTGGCCTTGCAGGCGCAGCGCATGCTGGGCCTTGCGAAACTCCCGATAGGCATCGGCCACCTGGTTCGCCAGCCCAGCGGGAATCAGGCCGGCTTTGGCCGCCAGGCCGAGCAGGGCGATGTTACCCAGGTTGTCGACCAGTTCGGTGTGGTTACGCGCCTGCGATAACACCAGGTATTGCGTGATGAATTCGATGTCGACCATGCCGCCCTTATCGTGTTTCAGATCAAACAGGTCGGTTTTGTTGGGGTGGCCTGCCGCGATCTTGTCGCGCATCGTGGTGACCTCATCGCGCAGCTGGGCCGGGTCGCGTGGCAACAGCAAGATTTTTTTACGTATGGTTTCGAAGCGTTCGCCCACCGCGTTGTCGCCTGCGGCAAAACGTGCACGGGTCAGGGCCTGGTGCTCCCAAGGCCAGGCGTGGGTGAGCTGATACTGTTCGAAGGCGTCCAGGGAAACGGCCAGCACACCGGCATCACCATCGGGGCGCAGACGCAGGTCAATTTCATACAGCCGCCCCGAAGACGTCATGGTTGACAGCCACGAGGCCATGCGACGCCCCAGTTTTGCGTAAATTTCTGCAGCGTCGTCACGCGTATCGTCGTACACGAAGACCAGGTCAAGGTCAGAGGCGTAGCCGATTTCCTTGCCCCCCAGGCGACCATAGGCAATTGCGGCAAAGCGGGGCGGTGACAGGTTCTCGAGTGGCTGCCCCTTGGGTTGGACCAGGGGCCAGACGCGCTGGATGGTTTCAGCCAGCAGCATATCGGCAAGTGCTGACAACTGATCGGCCAGCGCCTCTACGGTAAGGACGCCGCCCAGATCCTGCGCCAGCAGCTGGAAACTGATCTGACGCTGGGTATCGCGCATCAGGTTCATCTGTTGTTCGACATCGGGTTGGCCGGATGGTAACAGGCAGGCGTTCAGCTCGCTGTGCATCTGGCGTGCCAAGCCAGTAAAGTCTGGTGGTGCCATGAGTGACTGCCATTCGATGAGGCTGTCGAGCAGTAGCGGGTATTGCCGCAAATACTGGGCGGCCCAGGGGCTGGCACCGACAATGCGGGCTACGCGCGCCAGAATTTCAGGGTATTCGGCCAGCAGGGCCATGTAGGGGCTGCGCTGAGCGATTTGCTCAATGAGGTCGAACAGGCGCACGGCGGTCTGTTCAGGGTTAGCGGTTTTTGCTGCGGTTTCAATAATGCCGGGCAGCAGTGCCTTGAGCCGGCGGCGGCTGGTGGTGGGTAAACTGCGGACACGATGGCTTTGCAGCAAGCTGTCGATGCGTTGCATGAGGGTGTCGTTGGGTGCACCGAAGTGTCTTTCGATGTGAGCGGCCAGGTTGTCTGTGGTGGCTACTGATTGCGTCGATGGCGACCCCGTGTCGGGTGTGTCTGGCGCGGGGGCGTCAGTGTCGTCGCCCATTCCGGCCAGTCGGAACGCATTGCGGAAGGCGCCGTTCACAAAGGCCCGGTGGGCAGCAAGTGTTTCTTCGAATGCCGCAGGCGACAGCCCCATGGCGGTGGCCAGATCAGCGCGCAATTCGGGTTGGTGGGGCAGTAAATGGGTTTGTTCGTCTTCGCGGTACTGCAGCAAGTGCTCGGTGCGACGCAAAAATACATAGGCCGACTCAAGTTGACGTGCCAGGGTTTCGTCAATGACACCGGTGCTGACTTGCTGGTTCAAGGCGCTCAACAGGTTGCGTTTTTGCAGCGAAGGTATGCGCCCACCCCGAATCAGCTGATTCAGTTGCACCACAAATTCGATTTCCCGGATGCCACCGTCACCTAGTTTGATGTTGTGGGTGGCGTCGATGCCACTGCGTTGGGTGGCGCGCCGGTTCCAGTCTTCGCGAATCCGTTCGCGCAAAGCCCGCAGGGCGGCCAACGCGTCAAAATCAAAGTATTTCCGGTAGACGAACGGTCGGCGCAATGATTCAAGCTGGGCAAGCTGGGTAGCCATGTGGCTGCCGGTAAATGCACTGGCTGGAATAACGCGACCTTTAAGCCAGGCATAGCGCTCCCATTCACGGCCCTGGGTGACCAGGTAGTTTTCAAGGGCATCCAGGCTCCAGGCCAGGGGGCCGGCGTCACCATCAGGACGCAGCCGCAGGTCAGTTCGAAAAACCTGCCCGTTGGCGTCGGGCTCGGACAGAACCGGCATCATGTTGCGGGTGACCCGCCCGTAGAATTCGTGGTAGCTCAGGCGTCGGCGACCGTCGGTTTCACCTTCTTCGCCGTACAGCATGATGAGGTCGATATCAGAGGATACATTCAGTTCGCGTCCGCCCAATTTTCCCATGCCGATGATGATCATTTCTTGAGGCTGGCCGGTGGCCGGATCAAGCGGGACGCCATGGGTTCCCGCCAGGTCGGTCGCGACCGTGCGATAGGCCTGACCGACGGCCAGATCTGCAAAACAGCTCATGGCACCGACGACCTCAGACAGCGGGGCCAGCCCGTTCAGGTCGCGCACCAGCAGGGTGTAGAACACACGTTCACGCGTCAGGCGCAGCGCACGCCGCAAGGTATCGACGGTAACCGGGGGCGTGTCGCCATCAGGGCTGGTCTGGGACAGTTCGCCAAACCAGTGATGGATACGGGCATTGTCGAGTGGTGTCTGTGCGGCCTGTTCGAGCCAGGCGATGAACTCGGGATGGGCACCGGCTTTGCGGCGCAAGGCGCCGGACCATCGCAGGGCAGGGGCCATGGAAGCGTTATGGGACATGAGAGGGCAAGGGCTCGAGACGGTGACGCAAAATTCGGGTATAAGACTGCAAAAGATACAGCAAAACCATCGGTTCAGGTAACTAGAAAGTCCTTCGTGCGTCAGATCCCAACCCTTCTTCTTTGGCCAGGTCGTGTGGCACTGGTTCTGTATTTTGCGCTCGCCGCCCTCATTCTCGTCGGGCGTTACTGGGTGCTGCCTACGATTGACCAGTGGCGTCCATTGATTGAACAGAAGCTTTCGGGTGCCTTGGGCAGTCAGGTGACGCTCGGACAGGTCAGTGC
>JAAYID010000329.1 GCA_012744285.1 Alcaligenaceae bacterium | reverse complement strand
CACTTCGAAAGACTCCACATCGGTTTGTGCTTGTGTGGCATCGCCACGACCCGGCGCGAAAGGCACAGTGACATTGATACCCGCAGCTTTTGCGGCGTGTTCGATGCCTACGTTACCCCCCAGGACAATGACATCGGCAATGCTGGCGCCCGTGTCAGCAGCAATCTTTTCATAAATAGCCAGCACTTTGGACAAGCGACCGGGCTCGTTGCCTTCCCAGTCTTTTTGCGGTGCCAGGCGAATACGTGCCCCATTGGCGCCACCACGGTGGTCTGAGCCACGGTAGGTGCGGGCGCTGTCCCAGGCGGTTGAGACCAGTTCACTGACGCTCAGGCCGGCGGCTGCGATTTTTGCCTTTACGGCAGCTACATCGTAGCCGGTGCTTCCCGCAGGAACCGGATCTTGCCAGATCAGGTCTTCGGCAGGCACTTCGGGGCCAATGTAACGTGCTTTAGGGCCCATGTCGCGGTGGGTCAGCTTGAACCAGGCACGTGCGAAAACGTCTTCAAAGTAGGCTTGGTCGGCCGCAAAACGCTCGGAAATCTTGCGATATTCCGGGTCCATTTTCAGGGCCATGTCGGCGTCAGTCATCATGGGCATGCAGCGGATCGATGGGTCTTCGACGTCGGCCGGCATGTCTTCTTCCTTGATGCTGACCGGCTTCCATTGCCATGCGCCTGCAGGGCTCTTGGTCAGCTCCCAGTCGTGCTTGAGCAGCATCTGGAAGAAACCATTGTCCCATGTTGTAGGGTTGGTGGTCCAGGCGCCTTCTACACCACTGGTTACCGTGTCACGGCCAATACTTCGGGTTTTGTGGTTCATCCAGCCAAGGCCTTGCTCTTCAACGTCGGCGCCTTCGGGGGCCGGCCCAAGGTTGGCGGCGTTGCCATTGCCGTGAGCTTTACCGACGGTGTGGCCACCGGCAGTCAGCGCAACGGTTTCTTCGTCGTTCATGGCCATGCGGGCAAACGTGACACGCATGTCGTGGGCTGTTTTCAATGGGTCGGGGTTGCCGTCAACGCCTTCCGGATTGACGTAAATAAGGCCCATCATCACCGCAGCCAGCGGATTTTCAAGGTCGCGTTCGCCACTGTAGCGGCTGCCTTCGCCTCCGCTCTTGGCCAGCCATTCTTTCTCGGAGCCCCAGTAAATGTCTTTTTCGGGGTGCCAGATGTCTTCGCGGCCGAAGGCAAAACCAAAGGTCTTGAAACCCATGGTTTCGTAGGCAACGTTACCGGCCAGAATAATCAGGTCTGCCCAGCTGAGCTTGTTGCCGTATTTCTTTTTGATGGGCCACAGCAGGCGACGTGCCTTGTCCAGGTTGCCGTTGTCGGGCCATGAGTTCAAGGGCGCAAAGCGTTGGTTCCCCGTGCCGGCACCGCCACGGCCGTCGGCAATACGGTAGGTGCCCGCGGCGTGCCAGGCCATGCGGATCATCAGGCCGCCGTAGTGACCCCAGTCAGCCGGCCACCAGGGCTGGCTGCTGGTCATCAGTTCGGCCAGGTCTTTTTTAAGGGTATCGACGTCAAGTGTCTTGACGGCGTCGCGGTAATTGAAGCCCTGCAAGGGGTTGGTCTTGCTGTCGTGCTGGTGCAGGATGTCAAGGTTGAGTGATTCTGGCCACCAGGCCATTTGTGTCTGGCCGGCAGATGTCGCGCCACCGTGCATTACAGGGCATTGACCGGAAGAGTGTTGTGTGGATTCCATGCTGTGCTCCTTGCTGTCGTTGTAAGGTGGATTCATTGTCACGCACTTTGTTGACTTAATGAAATTGATTGTTCAGATTTAATTGATAGTCAAATACTATGGGTTGCCGTGTCACTGATCGTTCTGGGCTTGCAAAAAATACTACTTCAAAACCTTTTCCCTGAGTTTTCAGGATTACGCCAGCAGATACAAAACTTGATCGTAGTTTCAGTATTCATGTTGTGTTCATTTTTCGGGGACTATGCTTGAGTCTCAACAGGAAAGGAGTCATGCCATGAAAGCATTAGCCCCCATCGCCACCGTTATTGTGCTGACAGCGTCAGGTACGGCATTGGCCGGTGACGATTGTCATAGCCCAATGGCCGAGTGGAAGTCGCGCGACACCGTGGCCGCCTACGCGAAAGGATTGGGTGTCACTTCAGAGCGGATGCGTATCGATGATGGTTGTTACGAGATACGTGGCCGGGATGCCGATGGCAACCGCGTTGAATTGAAAATAGAGCCTGCTACTTTGGCGATTCTTGAACTTGAAGTACGTTTTCGTCCGGGTGCGGATGCCTCACCCTATCTGCGGGGTCTGAACGCCCGGGCAGGAACCCTTGTAAACCCTGACAGCTCCCGTGCTCCAGATGTGCCTTCGGCGGCGTCCCCGACGCGGCCTGATACCAATTGAAAATTGGTCGTCCTCCCTTGTTCCCGGCAAAATCAAAAGGAAACTCATGATGAAACGCAATCTTGCGATTATCGCTCTCTCTACTGCTCTGGTCCTGCCCGGCATCGCCATGGCACGCCCGGTGACCGTCACCACAACGCTAAAGAACTATGGGGGTGATGGCGCCTATCTGGCGCTTTATCTGACTGACGCATCCGGTGCCTATGTGCGTACGCTGTGGGTGGCAGGAAAGAAGTCAAAGTACTACAAGCACCTGACCGACTGGTATCGGGCAACCGGCGGCAGTTCCGCGCAGATCAACGGGCTGACAGGGGCCAGCGTTGGAGCGGGCAAGACACTCAAAGTGTCTGTCGAGCTTGAGGATGCGCTGTTCGACGCCGGCTACAAGATCAATATCGATGCCGCAGCTGAAGATATGCGGGACAGTCCTCGCGAAATTTCGGTTCCGTTGACTAAAGCCGGTGCAGGTCAATCGGTCAGCGGCAAGCAGTATGTGGCCGGTTTCACTTACAGCCCCTGATTTCGAACGAGAGATTTATTCATGATTCGCATTCTGCATCGGTGGCCCGGGCTGGTATTGGCGGCGCTATTGCTGGTCATCAGTCTCAGCGGAGTGGCGCTGTCGATTTTTCCGGCACTCGAGGCTGCGAAGGCGCCTGCAATTGACGCCGAATTGACGGTGGCAGAGTTGGCCATGCGGTTGCAAGAAACTCACCCGGGGCTTGAGCAAATCAAGCGATCGCCCTCGGGGCAGTTTAGAGCCTGGTGGTTTGAGGGTGATCAGCCAGGTTCTGCCGTCGTTGATCCAATGACGGGTCAGAGTGTTGCGAGTGCTGATCCTGACCTTGTACGCAAGTGGCTGACCACGCTGCATCGTTCCCTTTTTCTTGACGATGCAGGTCGATTGACTACGCTTGTGGGTGCGGTTGCCATGCTGATACTGGCGTTGTCCGGCGCCGTACTGGTGGCTCGGCGCACGGGTGGGTGGCGCCGCTGGTTTGCGCGTTTGCGTGGCCCGCTGGCCGGGCGACTCCATACCGAAATCGCGCGTATGGCGGTGTTTGGGCTGGTCCTGTCGGCCTCGACGGCGATCTGGATGTCGGCAGAGACCTTTGATGTGGTATCGGTCGAACCCGTCAGCCCGCAAATGCCTGCTCAACTGAGTGGTTTGAAGGGTATGCCGATTGCCGACATGGAAGCGTTTCGGTCGATTCCTGCCATCGAGTTGCGTGAACTGAGTTTTCCTGCCGCCGATGATCCTCATGAGCCATTTACTCTGGTAACCAATCAGGGTACCGGATACGTCAATGCCGGAACCGGGACGTTGTTGGTCTGGCAAGATCTGAGCTTCCTGGAGAAGCTTTCAGAAACGATTTACATGTTGCATACGGGGCAGGGTGCAGCCATTCTGGGACTTCTGCTGGGTGTAATGGCGCTGGGTGTCCCGGTCATGGCTGTGACTGGGGTTTTCATTTGGCTTGCCGGTCGACGGGTGCGTCCTCGACTTAAAGACAATGCGCCTGCCGGGCAGGCTCAATCTGTCATTCTCGTGGGTTCGGAGGGTGGAAGTACCTGGGGGTTTGCTGCGGCGCTGGCAGCTGCTCTACGCAGTGCGGGGCAGGGGGTGCATGTTGCTCCAATGTCCGATTTTGAACCCTTGCGTTATCGTCGTGCCGAGCGCTTCTTCATCTTTGCGGCCACGTACGGTGATGGTGATGCACCGGCGACAGCCAGGGGCTTTCTTGAAAAGTTGCAAAAGATGGCGGTTTCCCCCAGTGCACCGTTGGCGGTGCTGGGTTTCGGTGACCGCAGCTTCCCGGACTTCTGTGGGTTTGCCAAGGCCGTTGATGAGGGAGCCCGCGCCAGGGGTTGGCCCGTGCTGTTGCCTTTTGATACGATCAATCGTCAATCATCTCAAGACTTTGCGCGTTGGGGCAGAGATTTGGGTGCTGCTATGGGGCTCCCGCTTGAACTGGATCATCAACCGGCGGTTCCCGCGTGTGAAGCGCTGACTTTGCGTGAACGCAGGGATTACGGTGAAACCGTGCAAGTGCCCATGGCAATTTTGCGATTTGAACTGCCTCAAGTCCCGTTTTGGCAGCGCTTGACGGGTAAAGGGTTTGCACGTTTTGAGGCCGGCGATTTGCTGGGTATCTTGCCCGAGGGGTCTGGTGTTCCACGTCTCTATTCGCTGGCCTCGGGTACGCGCGACGGATACATGGAAATCGTGGTGCGCAAGCATCCGGGTGGCCTGTCCTCCGGGCAGCTGCATGATTTGAAACCGGGTCAGAAGGTCAGAGGATTCTTGCGGCACAACGCTGGCTTTCATGCCGGTTCTGACAGCAGGCCATTGATTCTCGTCGGTGCGGGTACCGGGGTAGGGCCTTTGATCGGATTTATACGCGCCAATAATCGCCAACGACCCATTCATCTGTTTTTCGGGCTTCGCTGCATTGAAAGTGATTTCCTGTACCGGGAAGATCTGGCGGCCTGGCAGTCCAGTGGGCAGTTGCAGCAACTGTATCTGGCGATATCTCGTTCAGAGCATCCACAGTACGTGCAGGATGTGTTGCGCCAGAACGCTTCAGTCGTTACCGATGTCATTCGTCAAGGCGGGAAAATAATGCTTTGCGGTGGTCGTGAAATGGCCCGCGGGGTTAACGAGGCAATGGCTGAAATTCTTGTGCCACTGGGGTTGACCAAAGAAATGCTGAAAGAAAAAGGACGTTACGTTGAAGATGTCTACTGATCAGGTTCGTCATGCGCTCAATGGCCCGACAATGGGGACACGATGGTCTGCCTTGTTTTTTACCCCGCCCGGGTTCGATATCGAGCGATTAAGGGGCGCATTGCAGCAGGCCGTCGACCAGGTTGACGCCCAAATGTCAACCTGGAAACCAGACAGCGACCTGATGCGTCTGAATCATGCACCAGTCGGTGTTTGGGTGGAAGTGCCCCATGAGCTGGCAGAAGTGCTTGCTCTGGGTCTTGCCATTGGCAAGGATTCTGGCGGGGCCTTCGACATTGGTATGGGCGATGCCGTACGTGCCTGGGGTTTCGGCCCGCAAGCGGCTGACACAGCGGGCATTCAGGCCGCCATGAAGGAATCGCGACGGCCTGCCCACGAGTCTTTGTGTCACGACGGGGGCCGGGTAGTCAAGCGGACTGCGATTGACATCAATCTGAATGGCATCGCCAAAGGGTATGGGGTTGACCGTCTGGCCCAGGCTTTGCGTCAGCATGGCATACAGGCAGGGTTGGTGGGTATTGATGGCGAAATGCGTGCGCTGGGCACCCGACCTGATGGCGAGGCCTGGAGCATTGCCGTCGAGGCCCCCGATCCAGATCGTCGCGCAGCGCATTCGGTGCTGTGTCTACAAGATGCTGCTGTTGCCACTTCGGGTGAGTATCGCCATTGGGTCAGTGTCAATGGGCGTCGTTTGTCCCACACCATGGATCCTCGTCGCGGGGCTCCGCTGGTTTCGCCGCCGGCGTCAGTTACGGTGGTTGCGCCGACCTGTGCAGAAGCGGATGCCTGGGCGACGGCCTTGATGGTGCTCGGGCCCGAAGCAGGGCGTGCTCTGGCCTTGCGTCGGGGGCTTAATGCATTGTTTCTGATGCGAGACGGTTCAGAAAGCGTCAGAGCGGTGGGTTGCGGACGCCTTTTTGACGGCGTCCGCGCCCGTGCATGAAAAGAGTGGTTTTAGAAATTCCAGTCAACCACGGTTGAAATGCCTCCCGCTGCCGAATACACGCCTTTAATCGTATCGTTGGCCCACATTTCAGGCAGGTTGGTAATACCAGCCGTTGCCGGGCGTTGACAGCGGTGCGATATAGCCGGTGGGGCTGGTGTTGAAGCCCGAGGGCAGGCT
>JAAYID010000328.1 GCA_012744285.1 Alcaligenaceae bacterium | reverse complement strand
GGTATTTCTGGGCCTGATGGTCTTCATGATGTGGCGCAAGCTGCGTGTCAAGGCGCCACGTTCGTCGTGATGGCACAAGCTAATACATAAAAGTAATTAAGGAAACTATCTTTATTACATATAATTGTGTCCCATAACCGGGGCACATCATGAACCTTCAGCAATTCCGCTTCGTACGCGAAACCATTCGGCGCAATTTCAACCTTACCGAAGCCGCGCGTACCTTATTCACGTCGCAGCCAGGCGTCTCCAAGTCCATTATTGAACTGGAAGACGAGCTGGGCATCAAGATTTTCGAGCGCCATGGCAAGCGTATTCGCGGCCTGACAAAGCCTGGCGCCGCCGTGGCCCAGGTGGTCGAACGCATCATGCGTGAAGTCGACAACCTTAAAAAGGTCAGCGATGAATTTGCCCAGCGCGACGAAGGTGGCCTGGTGATTGGTTGCACCCACGCCCAGGCCCGTTACCTGTTGCCCCAGGTCATTCCGGGGTTTCGCGCCCAGTTCCCCAAGGGACGCGTGTCGCTGGCCGAAGGCAACCCAACCACTTTGGCGCGCATGGTACTGCACGAACAGGCCGACCTTGCGATTGCAACGGAGTCGCTGGCACATACACCCGGGCTGGCCGCCTTGCCGGTCTATGAGTGGGAGCACGTGCTGGTCGTCAAGCCCGACCACCCGCTGACCAGCCTGACCTCAAGCCAGGCCCGTTCGTTGTCGCTGGAGCAATTGGCGCAGTACCCCATTGTGACCTATGACCGCCAGTTTTCAGGGCGTCGCACCATCGATGAGGTATTCGCACAAAAAGACATCCAGCCCGATATCGTTCTGGAAGCCATCGACGCCGACGTGATCAAAACGTACGTCGATGTGGGGCTGGGCGTGGGCATCATCGCCGGCATGGCGTTTGATCCGCGGCGCGACAAGGACCTGGTCGGCATTCCGGTAGGCCACCTGTTCGGGCGCCACGTCACGCGGGTGGCCGTGAAGTCAGGTGTGTTCCTGCGTGACTATGTGTATGTGTTTTTGCAGATGATGGCCGCTGATCTGACCCGCGACGTCGTCCAGCAGGCCATTGATAGCGCTATTCCCGAAGAACCCAATCTATTGACACAGTAAATGATAATGATTATCGTTAGCGAATACTAATTCGTTGCGAGGAAACCATGTCTGTTGCCGTAAATGCCGTTATCGTTGGCGCCGATCGTCTGGGCAATATCCCCGACCTGCTCAAAGGCCACAACATCGCTGTCATGCAGCACATCAGCGGCCGCCATTCCGCCCACCAGAAAAAAACGCCTCAACTGCCTACAGGGGCTGATTTACTGATTTTATTGACGGACTTTCTGGGCCACAACGTCATGAAAACGTTCCGGGCTGCGGCCCAGCGGTCGGGCGTAAGGGTGGTAGCCTGCCGCCGGTCCGTGTGCTGCATGAAGCAGGCCCTGAGCCAGTGCGGGTATTGCGAAGGCTGCCCGTCTGCGCGAAGAACTCACCCGTGACATTGTCGGTAGTCACATTGTCCGAATGGTATGACCCTGGACCAGATAACGTTAGGCGATGGCATTGACATCGTCGTGGTAGTCGGGGGCCGGGCCGCCACCTGACTCATGCCGGGGCCGGTTGTGCCGGCGTCAGTGCTTGCCGGGCTGCCCAGCCGTTTGGCCCCCACCCCGTTTCCCGTCTTCTTGAAGCCGTCGCAAACCTGCGCGGCTTTTTTAAGGATTATTTGAAACTTAAAGTTTCTTGTATGTATAAAAAAAATAATAATTAACGATACTGATTTGCATTCTTGAAATCTAATGAAAGAATAATTTCAAATAACAACGTGCTGTATATAAACAACTAAATCCTTTCATTTGTCTTTTACCGCTATAAATAGTAAATTTGTGTCAGACGATTCTTTGAAATATTTAATTGCAATAATCTGATGTTAGGTTCCGGCTGTTTGACCGGTATCCGTTTTTCCGCCAGCACAGGAGACGCACTCATGGCTACCCCTTATACTTTAACGCCAGTTGGTACTTGCAGCAAAACCCCGACGTTGCAGCCGCCATTTCGGCCGGCGCGCCTTTCAATGCCCAAGAACACTTCATGCTGTACGGCCGCACCGAAGGCCGTTCGGCATCGCCGCTGTTTGACGCCCAGCAATACCTGACCAACAACCCCGATGTGGCCGAAGCCGTCGCCCAAGGGTTGATCAGCGCGTGGGACCACTTTGAATTGTTTGGCGGGCTTGAAGGTCGTTCGCCCACACCGTTGTTTGATGCCGAGTTTTACCTGCAGCAAAACCCCGACGTTGCTGCCGCCATCGAGCAAGGCCTTATTTCGTCGGCCGCGCAGCACTTTGTGCTGTTCGGTCAGTCGGAACCCCGTGCCATCAACCCGGCCATTGACCTGGGCCGGTACCTGAATGCCAACCCCGACGTGGCCCAGGCCGCCGCCAATGGGTTGGTCAATGTTTTCGATCACCTGGCACAATTCGGTGTGGGTGAAGGTCGCCCGCTGGGTAACGGTGTCAACCTGTCCGACTTCGCGAACGACCCCACGTTTACGCAGGCCTTGAGCAGTGGTAATAGCGTTGCTGCCTTGTTACGCGCACAAGAGGTTGCCCCCTTTATCCCAACCTTCGAGCGTCCGGCCGGTTGGACGCCACCGGCAAACACGCCAATTCCTGTTGACTTCGTGCCGCCGGCCGGGTCAGGTCTTACGCTGATTGTGCCGCCCGAAGTAAATGTACCGCCCGATGTGCCGCTGCCGCCGACATTTGCGCCCGTGCAGCCTGCGCCGACACCTACGCCAACCCCTACGCCAACACCAACCCCTACGCCAACACCAACCCCAACCCCCGGTGGTGGCGATGGAAACCCTGCCCCCACCTTTACGGTGACTGAAAGCGCTGGTGTTGTAAATTTCAACAACCCTTCGGGTAACAGCGTTACGCTTACGGGCCTTGGTGATCCAACCGGTACATTTGAAAATAATGAAGGCTACCGTTTGCTTACTGCAACGGATGGCGTAACGACTGTCTCTGAACATGTTTCCGTGGACAGCGCATTGAATATAGCGGCAGGCCAGAAACTGACCTCACCGATCGGCCTGTTGGCGGGTTCGGATGGTTCGGCATCAGGTTGGACGATCACAGGGGCAGGTACGCTGGAATTCAGTGACGCGGCCACAGTAGCCCAGATTGCCAGTCTTGATTTGCAGAATGCAAATCACCCTTTTGCTGGGAACGCTGTCTACAGCTTATCGGATACAGCGGCTAATTTGGCGCAAGATGCGGTCACCAACAATGGGGCCGGCACCTATGTAACGAACAAGAACGTTAGCTTGACTGATGCACATAGTCTGCCGCAGCTCGTCGCAATCAACAACGCCACTACCGGCACAATAACACTCGCAGACAACAATGTGCCATTGAACGGTTCGGCGCCTGATATTGTTGCTGCCCTGAACGGCATTACCGGCTACGCAGGGGGTCTCGAAGTTCAATCGATTACTGCGGATCAAGCAACCAGTGGTAGGTTTGATCTCTCCGGGGTGTCGACTACAGGTACGGTCACGATTGCGCTTGAGACAGGGGTTACGTTGGACGGAATTCCTGCCAACGCTTCAAGTATTTCACTCTCGGGTACAGGCGCAGCCGCTCGGGTGCCAAGTAACGCAAATTTCAGTAAACTCGTCATCAGCGGTTTTAGTGGCAGTACATTTGTCGTGACTCCAGCGGGTAATAGCCAGGCTGATTTGTCAGGTCTGACCGT
>JAAYID010000327.1 GCA_012744285.1 Alcaligenaceae bacterium | reverse complement strand
CATCTCGGGCGAGCCCGCAGCAATCCGGGTGAAATCGCGAAACCCGGTGCCCGCCAGACGCAGGCGCACGTCGGCATCGGCCGAGCCAGCCACCTGGGCCATGAAGACGGAAGACAGAAAATGAGGCACGTGGCTGACCGACGCCAACGCCGTGTCGTGATCCTGCGCCGCCATGGTCAGCACCCGCGCTCCACATTGCTCCCAGACCCGTGTCAGCCACTGACGCTGGTGCGGATCATTTTCGGGCAACGGTGTCAGCACCACGTTACGCCCCTGGTAGAGGGTAGCATCGGCCGCCTCGGGGCCCGTACGTTCGGCACCGGCAATCGGATGTCCCGGTATGAATTACCCTGCCCGGCTGCCCAGCACGCCATACGCGGCCTGAACCACATCGGCTTTGGTACTGCCACCATCGGTAATCACCGTTGCGGGTTTCAATGAAGGCAAGAGCCCTTCCAGCACTGCAGGAAATGTACCAACGGGCGTCGCCAGGAAAATAAGGTCAGCCTGCTCTGCGGCCTGTGCCAACGTCGCCACTTCGTCAATCAGGCCCAGACGCCTGGCTTGCGCGAGCGGACCCGGCGTACGACCTACGCCGAGGACACGATCAACCGCACCCGCTTTGCGCAAGGCGGCCGCGAAAGAGCCGCCAATCAGGCCGACACCCACCACCGCCAGCACACCCACGCGTGACGTCTGCTGTACTTCAGGGTTAATCATGAAACCGTAGCACCCTGCTTATTGAACCGGGTACGAGCCCAGCACCTTGAAAAAGGCCGCACGCTGCTTGAGGGCAGCCAAGGTCGCCTGGACCGCCGGCTCGGACTGATGCCCCATCAGATCGACATAGAAATAGTATTCCCACTGACCCGTTCGTGCCGGGCGCGACTCGAGGCGCGACATGGACACCCCATTCTCGGCCATAGGCGCCAGCATGTCATAAACGGCACCTGCACGATTGGGCACCGCCAGAATAAGACTGGTCTTGTCTTGCCCGGACGGCAAGGTATCTTGAGTCCCTACGGCAAGAAAGCGCGTACGGTTCTGCGGATCATCCTGAATGCCGGACACCACCACGTTCAACCCCCACGCTTCTGCGGCCACCGCACCGGCAATCGCCGCCACGGTCGGGTCTTGCGCTGCAATGCGCGCTGCTTCGGCATTACTGGAGGCGGCATCTCGTGCCAGATGCGGGTAATGCTGCGTCAGCCAGCCCTGGCACTGGGCCAAGGCCTGCGGATGGGCCATGACGCGCGTCACCCCGTCAAGCGTCCCGGACTGGGTCATGATGCAATGCTGAATACCCAGCGAGCGCTCGCCCAGCAACTTCAGCGGCGAGTTCAGCAGCAGATCAAGGGTACGGTTAACCGACCCCTCGGTAGAGTTTTCAACAGGCACCATCCCCACATTGGCCTGCCCGGCCTCGACGGCGCGAAAGACCTCATCGAAAGAAGCGCACGGCAGCTTGGTAATGGCATGCCCGAACTGTTCAAGGGCAGCTTGCTCGGAAAACGAGCCCGCCGGCCCCAGATAGGCCACCGTCAGGGTGCTTTCAAGACCGCGACAGGCCGAGATGATTTCGCGCCAGACGGACTCAATGCCCTGATTGGTGAACGGACCACTATTGACGCCCTGCAAGTGCCGGATCAGGCTGGCCTCACGCTCGGGTTTGAGCACCGGCCCACCGGCGTCAAAGGCTTCCTTGACCTTGCCAACCTGCTGGGCGGTCTGGGCACGGCGATTGAGCAGCGACAGGATCTCCTGATCGATACGATCGATTTCTTCCCGCAAGGGTTGAAGCTGACTTTGCAAGCGGTTATCCATGACGGCGCTCAAATTCCTTCATAAATGTGATCAGGGCCTGAACCCCATCAAAGGGCATGGCATTGTAAATGGATGCCCGCATGCCACCGACACTTTTATGCCCCTTTAACTGCAACAAGCCCGCAGCATCGGCCTGGGCAAGAAAGGTTGCATTCAAGGATTCGTTGGCCAGGAAGAACGGCACATTCATGCGTGAGCGTACCGAAGGATGCACCCGGTTCTGATAGAAACCCGAGGCATCGAT
>JAAYID010000326.1 GCA_012744285.1 Alcaligenaceae bacterium | reverse complement strand
TCGGTGAGGCTGGCATTATCCGTCTGGTTTAACCCTAAAAGATCGTCATTCTGCAATCGGGGACGTTGCCAATAGCCGGCGCACAGGCGCTGTGTAACACTACGCCTCATGATGACGCTGCTGGGCTGGACGCAGCCGATTGGGGTGGATGAGGGGCTGCGGCGGGTGGTGTCATGAACTGATCCGGCAGAGCCAACAAGACACCTGCCGGACTTCACGTTGCCCCGCTGTTTACTTCACCCGGTCAGCCACCTTTAGCGTCATGCTCATGGCTTCGGCAGTTGCTTTGTTTTCGTTCATCAGTTCAATGGTGGCTGCTTTCATCTTGCCCAGCAACTCGGCTCGTTCTTGCTCGGGCAATTTATGAACGGTGCCACCTTGCTCGGCCCAAAGCTTGTAGGCATTGGCCTGATCTTGCAGAACGAAGTCGTAAAGCTCGGGCTCAAGGGCGATGGCCTCTTCTTTCAGGATGGTTTGCAGGTCTTTGGGCAGGGTGTCCCACCAGACCTTGCTTACCAGCATGACCTCACCCATAACACCGTCTTCTGTGGCGGTCACATTGTCAACAATGTTGTAAAGCTTAAGCGACGTAAAAGCAGGGGGAGAGCTTTTAATGCCATCAATGGTGCCTTGCTGCAACGCAGTTACAATTTCGCTGAAGTCAACGGGTACGGCGGTAGCGCCCATAAGCTCGGCGCCTTTGCGCTCAATCCGCGAGGCCAGCACACGCACTTTTTTGCCATTGAAGTCGGCCACTGTTTTACCGGCAAACTTGGTGGCAAACGCAGTATTGCCATAAATGTACATGCCCAAACCAACCAGGCCTTTGTTTTCACCGATTTTCATGAAGTACTCACGAAACTCGGGGTCGCTGAAGGTGCGTTGGGCGTGGCGAGCGTCGGTAAATACACCGGGCACGTCCATGACCTGGTAACGGGCGTCTACACCGACCAGGTAGGCAGCAGGCCCGGTATAGAACTCGATGGTGCCAAACTGCAGGCCTTCAATCATGCGTGCGTTAGAGCCCAACTGCGCTGCGGGGTACAGCTCGGTTTTGATCTTGCCCTGGCTACGTTCTTCAATGCGCTTGGCAAACCGCTTGATAGCCTCTGTTTGCACATCGTTAACCGTAGCGGTAGCCAGCTTCATTTTGTATTCGGTGGCCAGGGCCGACTGGCCTAAAGCGCCTGCCACACACAGTACGACAGCACTTAGTGCGCCTGCAAGTTTAGACAACGACTTGCGTTTCTCTTGTTGGGTACGACTGAGCATATCTATTCCTTTATTAAGTTGGAAAACTACGACTAACCTCTACTTGACGAACCCGGCGCCAAACAGCGACAAGACGGGAACATACGTAATAAGCAACAACACCAATACCTGAATAATGATGAACGGCACCAGGCCGGCGCATATGGTTGACATACGGGCGCCAAACAAGGCATGAGTAGTAAAGATATTTAGACCAAAGGGTGGCGTAAACATACCGATGCTAAGGTTCACGGCCATAATCACGCCGAAGTGAATCAGGTCGATACCCAGATACTGGACAATGGGAATAAGGATGGGGGTGAACAGCACAATGGCTGAAATCGGATCGACCAGACAACCAATAATCAGCAGAAAAATATTGATGATCAGCAGGGTTGACCAGTATGTTTCACCCGTTGCTGATACGTACTGGACCAGGGCTTGCGGCACGCCACTGGTGGTTAGCACCCAGGAAAACACCCCTGACGCAGCGACAACAATGAGTATTTGCGCCGTCAGGCGGCTTGAACTGTGAACCACGTCCCAGAGTTCTTTCCAGGTCAGCTCACGGTAGATAAACTTGGTCACCAAAATACCGTAAATACCCGCAACGCCGGCAGATTCGGTGGGTGAAAATACACCGCTGTAAATACCCCCCAGAATAACAACCGGAGTACCCAGTGCGGGCAAGGCATTGACTACCAGCTTTACCACTTTCGAGAACGAGCGCTTTTCTTCGGGTGGCGAATTGACACGCCCTGAATACCAGAGAATGTACAAAAGGGTAGCGAAACCCAGCAGCAAGGCGGGTATCACGCCGGCAGCAAACAGCTCTGCCACCGACTGCTCGGACGAGGCGCCGTACAAAATCATCAAAATACTGGGCGGCATGACGCTGGCAATGCCTCCGGCCGAAGTAATAAGGCCAAGCGAGAACTTTTCGCTATAACCCCCTTCGCGAAGGCTGGGGTACATTAGCTTGCCCATAGCAGCAACGGTTGCCGGGCTTGACCCCGACACCGCACCGAAAAATTCGCTGGCAGCAATGGTAGTAATAGGACGCGCTGCGCGGGCGCGGCCAAACAGTGCCAGAATGCAATCCACAATACGACGCGACACCCCGCCGCGGGCCATGATGTCACCGGCAAAAATAAAGAATGGCACCGCAAGCAATGCAAATTTGTCTAACCCACCGAACATAATTTGCGGGATAAGCATTGACGGCACATTCATGTACCAAAGTACGGCAACCGCCGATGTTGCCAGCAACACCAAATAAATTGGCAAACCCACAATTAGCGTTAACGCGGGCACAACCACCAGTGCAACAGATAAACTCATAATGACCTCGGGCTCAGTGGCGCGCCGCGCAGCAGTGCAATCAGCCTGAGCACAGAGCCCAGCACCACAAAAGAAAAACAGACCAAAATAGATGAATACGCCCATGACTTGGGCATTTCAGCAACAATGGTGACTTGACCCAGACGCTCCACAAATTCAACAACCTTATAGGCGTAGAAAACAATAAAGCCGCTTAAGACAGCGCCCAGGGCTGTTGTTGCAAAAAGCAATGCCGCTTGGGCTCGTGGAGCAAGGTAGGGGCGAAGAATATCGGTAACCAGGTGCTCGCCAAACAATGTCAGGCGAAATGACATGAGGCACACCGACCAGATGATCAATATGATGGTGATCTCTTCGGCCCAGAAAATGGGCAAATGGAACAGGTACCGCCCCACCACATTGGCAAAATTAATCAATAACGCCAACGCAAAACAAATTGCTGCGCCCTGGTCCAGCACCCAAAGAACGCCATTAAGCAAACGGCCCGGCACACCGGAAGGTGTGATTTGAATATCACTCATAACTACCCCCTGCCGCTGGCACAGCGTCTTTGAACAGCACAGGAGTGTTGGCTTTTTGATTGACGGTTAGCTGAAATACATCGGGCCGCGCATAACTGCCCGCCACATCAAAATCAAGCTTGCCTCGTGCAATTTGCGCAGGGTTAAGCGTAGCGGTCAGCAAGGCGTCCTCATCAAAAACCGGACCGGCAATAATGGTACCGAGCGGATCGACAATGACACTGCCACCTCGCATCAAAATGGCATCGTTGTCGTTGCTGATGGAGCAATCGTAGTCAGCAGGGAAATCACCGCGACGAATGAACTGACAGCTTGAGAGTACGTAACAACGGCCCTCGCGAGCGATGTGCTGCATGGACGGCACCCATGTCGGACGATCGTCGGCGGTTGGCGTGCAATATACCGCGATGTCTTGCGCGTACATGGCCATGCGCAGCATGGGCATGTAGTTTTCCCAGCACAGCACCGCACCCATTTTCCCGGCTGGCGTGTCAAATACGGGCAAGGTCGAGCCATCGCCATAGCCCCACACCACACGCTCGCCAGCCGTAGGCATTAACTTGCGGTGCCGCCCCAGCAGTTCGCCAGAGGGTGAAAAAAACAGAACCGTGCAATACAAGGTGCCAAGTTCGCGCTCAATGACACCCATTACAACAAAGGCACCCGCTTTTGCGGCGGCTTTACCCAGTCGATCTGTCTCGGGGCCCGGAACAACAATTGATGCCTGAAAATACGATGCGAACTCATCACGCCCCGCATCGGTACGCACACCAACCACCACGCCAAACCCGCTTCCCTTCGGGTATCCACCTACAAAGGCCTCGGGAAAAACGACCAGCTCGCACCCTTGGTCGCCTGCCTTGGCAATCCACTGCTCAGCTTTGTCGATTGTTGCTGCCGTGTCGCCATATACCGACCCGGTTTGAACTATGCCGACTTTCATATTCCGCTCCATTGACGTGAATGTTGTCGAAATTATCAGACAGTTCAAAATTTAATAATACTGGGGTTAATACCAAAGCCAACCTCCCGCAATCGCCTGTCTAATGGAGGTCGGTGTGAATAAAAATAGTGATTAATAAACGCCGTTACCACTGAGGAGGGCCGAAGACGGCTTTCTGTCTACTATTTTCGACAGGAATTTAATGATGGATATTGCGTACCAACTGGCGCAAATTGGAATCAATGGCACGCTTTACAAGCTGTACACCGCTGCCATCGAATTAGGTGAGGCACCCATTGCAGAGGTGGCTGCACACGCGGGCATGGTCCGCACCACAGCGTACGATGCGTTGTCGCGCCTGGAGCAAGAAGGGCTGATTACGTTGCAAGAACAAAGAGGCAAACGCTACGTTATTGCCCACGACCCGAATACCTTGATGGAAAAACTGGAGGGTCGACGCCAGATGCTAAGCGAGCTTTTGCCCCAGCTAAGGTCAATGTATAACCGTGCCAAAGGCAAACCTCAAATCCGTTTTTACGAGGGCGTTGAAGGCATTCGAACCGCGCTTCGAGATACATTGACTACGACCGAAACTCCGAAAGTTGTGCGCGGCATTCTGTCGATGGAAGAGCTGATGCAAACCCCCGGGCGAGAGGAAATGGACCAGTTCATTAACGATCGTGTCGACGCCGGCATCTGGCTGAAAGTGCTGCGATCGGAACAAAAAGACGTAGAGCCCATATGGCCATCAAACAACGAAACCCTTAGAGAGCTGCGCTACTGCCCACCCGACATGATGCTGTCAATGACCACATTCATTTACGACCAGCGGGTGTGCCTGATTTCTTCGAAGCAAGAAAACTATGGCCTGATTATCGACAGCGTGGAGTTTGCCGCCATGCAAAGAACGCTGTTTGATGCCATCTGGGCCTTAAGCGTACCAGGGCGGTAGCGGTTGTCGTCGTGATGGGAAAACGCGCAAACGCTGCGCATGATTAACTCGGCATGCCAGTGATCACCGGCCGTAAACCCGGCAACCTGTCGCGCACATTGAAGACGATGTCAAACTACGGGCTTGTAGAAATGAAGCGGGAAAATCGTCATATTCGCCCTATAGCCAAGGCCACAGAGTTTCGTATCGTGGCTTGAGCGGTGGCGGTATCA
Source organism: Alcaligenaceae bacterium (assembly GCA_012744285.1). Lineage (GTDB taxonomy): Bacteria > Pseudomonadota > Gammaproteobacteria > Burkholderiales > Burkholderiaceae_B > Neopusillimonas > Neopusillimonas aromaticivorans. The sequence goes on along the minus strand of JAAYID010000326.1, from coordinate 556 downwards.
GGCCATGACAGCAGGCCGGGACAGCCCTGCACGTAGTGCCGCTTCATCCTGCGTCATTTTCACAGCCTTACGTAGCTGCGCAAGCTGACGGCCTGGCGCTAATGCTTCTTGTGCCATCGCGAGTCAACCCGACGTCAGAGGACAAAATCAGCCTATTCTTGACCAAACAATTGCCGTAATCGCTAAGATAACTTCAGAAAACTCATTTCATGCCCGGGAAACACAAAAGCAAGTTCAAGGACAGGTTGTGCCAACCCGTTATAGGGCAACGCAATGATGGTACCTCTCAGCATCTGATCTGCCATGATTAATTTATCAACGGTTGATATAATTGAAAAAGCGTGAAGACCACGGCATTGCAACACTTTTAGATTTGCACGAGCAGATCATCGATCAAACTGACGGATATTCGTAAGCGGATGGGGAACTACATTCCCCTCCCTGCCCCAAGCGCAAATTTTTTCAGAAACGGCTTCGACGCCTTCAGCCTGAGGTGCCACCCAGTTATGCGGCAATAGCTCGTCGATCCGGCTGTTCGGATGCGTGGGCAGGCGTG
>JAAYID010000325.1 GCA_012744285.1 Alcaligenaceae bacterium | reverse complement strand
CCCAGGTACTGCAGATAATCTGTTGCGTCTACCCCTACCGTACCCACGGGCACCGGATTACCGCCGAGCAAGCGCAGGTTGTATGCGATATTACCCGCACAGCCGCCATACTCTTTACGCATCGATGGCACAAAAAACGAAACACTCAGCGACTGAATGCTTTCGGCCAGAATATGCTCTTTGAAGTGGCCTTCAAAGACTGCAATCGTGTCGAACGCAACCGAACCGCACACCACTATTTTTTTTGCCATCTCAATCCTTTGGAGGAAAAAATTTTTTGATCTGAAAACCATTCACCTGCAAGCCCTCGGTAGACACACGCTGCAACACGCGTATTTCCTGCGCGGCACCGAAAGGTCCTTGCAACTGCGAAGCGTCAAGATAATCAGCGGGCTGAAATACCCGTCGGGCCACAACCGCACCAGACAAATCAGAAAGCTCAAGCACCAGCGCGGGCCACTGCTGCGGTTTGTCCCAGGTATTTCGCATCACGACGTTAAGCTCCATAAGAGCAGCACCGCCCTGCACAACCTGCAACGAAGAACTCATGATTGAAATGCGATCGATACGCTGCGGGTACTCCACCGTGCAATCCAGCGAATCACAGGCCTTTTCCAGCAAAGGCCGCAGTTGGGGCGCCTCTGTGGCAATCTGTGCCCGAAACGCATACATCAGCAAACTGGCCACAACCACCAGAATCAGCAGGACAGCCAGCCAGCGCACACTACCCGGACCACCCTCCGTTGCGCGTTGGCGAGACGAGAGCGCGCTGACACCGGCACGGGGGCCTGCCCGATAGCGACGGGGTTCTACAAAAACCGCCGGGGCGTCAGCCGGTTGCGTTGCCGTACCGGAGGGCGAAGATTGCGGATCCGCTTCTGGCGGCACGAAATGAGGACCCTGCCCGGCGTACGGCTCTGGTAATTCCGGAATACGCACAGAGGGCTCGTGCAGAGAGGCCGCAGCGGAAGGTGCCGCGTCAGCCCTGACAACGGTCGGCGATGACATCAAGCCGCTGTCATTGTCATCAACAACAGCATCAAAACCATCAAAAATAGTGGCGCACTGCACGCAGCGGATGTAGCCCTTGCGGCGCTTCATCTGCTCGACACTTGCAGAAAATACCGTGCCACACTCGGGGCAACGCGTCATCAACTCCATGAGTGAACCACCTTACCAACATCAGGCACTACGCTGCCCATGCAAACACACCCAGCCATCACGCGCTTTCCAGACAGACATCGCCAGCCAGGGCGCGTAGGCCTGGGCCACCTCGTCGGCCTGTCGCTCAAGAACACCCGACAACACCAGATGACCACCCGGCGCCACACGATTGGCCAGCATCGGTGCCAGTACTTTCAGGGGATTGGAAAGGATGTTGGCCACCACAACCTCAAAACGCCCTTCGGGCAAGGCGTCCGGCAAGCCCGCCTGCAGATCAACCCCGTTGACCTGGGCGTTATAACGCGTGGCGCTGACCGCCTGAGGGTCGATATCGACCGCCCACGCGGCGCCACATCCCAGTTTGCGCGCAGCAATTGCCAGAATTCCGGAACCGCAACCGTAGTCAAGCAGCGAGGGCTGCCCCGACATCTCGGAGGCCAGCCATTCAAGACATAAATGGGTGGTTGGATGACTGCCCGTACCAAAGGCCAACCCGGGGTCAAGCTCCAGCGTGATAATGTCGTCGCGGTCGGGAACGACGGGATCATCACGATGCCAGCTGGGTACAATCCAGACACGCTCACCGACCTCGATGGGCCCAAACTGCGACTGGGTCAACCGCACCCAGTCGGCATCCGGCACCTCGCGAGTGGACCAGTCATCCAGACCGGCCGAAATTCCCAGCCGGGCCTTGACCTCTTCGAGAACCTGCTGCGGATCAACGCCATCGGGCAATAACGCCACCACCCGATTGTGCTGCCAGGCATGCACTTCAGGCTCGAGGCCTGGCTCACCGAACAACGGCTGCTCGACATCAGTATCGCGATCGGCATCCTCAACAGACACGGACAGCATGCCGACCTCAAGCAAGGCATCCGATAACGCCTCGGCAATGGCCTCGGGACAATTCAACACCAGTTCACGCATGAGTTTTCCGGAAATAAGACAAGGGCCGGATCAAGGCCGCTGCGAGAGCTTGTGCTCGAGATAGTGAATACTGGTCCCGCCTTCGATGAAGCGAGCATCTTGCATCAGTTCGCGATGCAGCGGAATATTGGTTTGAATCCCTTCGACCACCATTTCGGACAGGGCGATATGCATGCGGGCGATGGCCTGCTCGCGCGTGTCACCGTACGTGATCAACTTGCCGATCATGGAGTCATAATTCGGCGGAATGCTGTAGCCACTGAAAACGTGGGAATCAAGACGCACCCCCATACCGCCCGGCACATGCCAGGCTGTAATCTTGCCTGGGCTGGGCGTAAACTTGAAGGGGTCTTCAGCATTGATCCGGCATTCAATGGCATGGCCACGAAACTGGATATCGCGTTGACGCAACGTGAATTTTTCGCCCGCTGCAATGCGGATTTGCTGAGCCACCAGATCGATACCGGTAATCATTTCGGTAACGGTATGCTCAACCTGGATACGAGTGTTCATCTCGATGAAGAAGAACTCACCGTCTTCGTACAGGAACTCGAACGTACCCGCGCCGCGGTAACCCATTTTGCGGCAGGCGTCGGCACAGCGTTCGCCAATGCGTTCGATGAGCTTGCGCGGAATGTGCGGCGCCGGCGCTTCTTCGATGACTTTCTGGTGGCGACGCTGCATGGAACAATCGCGCTCGCCCAGCCAGACCGCATTGCGACCGCCATCGGCAAGCACCTGGATTTCCACGTGCCGCGGATTTTCCAGGAATTTTTCCATATAGACTTCAGGATTGTTGAACGCTGCGCCCGCTTCGGTACGGGTCATGGCCACCGCATTCAACAGCGCGGCTTCGGTATAGACCACACGCATGCCACGACCGCCCCCACCCCCGGCCGCCTTGATGATGACCGGATAACCGACATCACGCGCCATACGCAGGATTTCCTGGGGATCATCGGGCAAAGCACCTTCGGAACCCGGCACGACCGGAACACCGGCTTCAATCATGGCCTTCTTGGCCGACACCTTGTCGCCCATGGTGCGAATGGTTTCCGGGCGCGGACCGATAAAGACAAAACCACTCTTTTCGACGCGTTCGGCAAAGTCGGCGTTTTCAGACATGAAGCCATAGCCAGGGTGAATGGCTTCAGCATCGGTGACTTCAGCGGCCGCGATAATCGCCGGCATGTTCAAGTAACTGTCTTTGGCCGCAGCAGGACCAATACACACCGACTCGTCAGCCAGTTTCACGTACTTGGCATTGCGGTCGACCTCGGAGTGAACGACGACGGTCTTTACACCAAGCTCGCGGCAGGCCCGCTGAATGCGCAAGGCGATTTCACCACGATTGGCAATGAGGATTTTTTCAAACATGGGTTAGCCAATTACAAAAAGCGGTTGACCATATTCGACCGGCTCGCCGTTTTCCACGAGAATTTCTTTAATGACACCGGACTTGTCGGCCTCGATTTCGTTGAGCAGCTTCATGGCCTCGATGATGCACAGAGGCTCACCCTCTTTGACCGACTGTCCCACCTCGACAAAAGGCGATGCACCTGGATTAGGTGCGCGGTAGAACGTACCCACCATGGGAGCCTTGACGATATGACCCTGTGGCACTTTGGGTGCAGCGTCAGCGGGAGCCTGGGCAGGCGCCGGTGCGACCGCCTGTACCGGTGCGGCCTCAGGCACATACGCCACGGGCTGTACGGCCTGAGAGAACTTAACGATTCTGACTTTGCCCTCACCTTCGGTGATTTCAAGCTCGGCGATACCCGAATCGGCAACCAGGTCGATCAGGGTTTTCAATTTTCTGAGGTCCATACAAACTTCCCGTAACGCGGCACCGGCCGCAAAGGGCCGTGCTCGAGTGATGATTGATAAAAACTAACAGCGAGTGTAGTGCGTCTAGTGGGCCAGGGCGTAACGAACCGCCGCCTCGTACCCGTAAGCCCCCAAACCGACGATGACACCGACGGCCTGATCCGACAAATAAGAATGATGGCGGAACGGCTCGCGCTTGTGCACGTTGGAGAGGTGTACTTCTATGAATGGCAGGGCCACACCGGCCAGTGCATCACGAATGGCAACACTGGTGTGGGTGTAAGCCCCTGCATTGATAATGATAAATTCGGTTTCGTCGTGTCGCGTGGCCTGAATGCGATCGACAAGCTCACCTTCGTGGTTGCTTTGGAAAACGGCCAGCCCGGCACCTGCGGTTTCACAGACGTGTGAAAGATGCGCGTTGATATCCGCCAGGGTTTGATGCCCGTAAATACCGGGCTCACGTGTTCCCAGCAGGTTCAGGTTTGGGCCATGGAGCACCAGAATATGTTGTGCCATTTACGCTTTTCTGTGACAGACAGACCGTTTTTTTACGCTAAAAACAGCTATTTGTCTATTAAATACCGACAATTGCAAATACTTCAGGGGTTACCGCAACACCCGTCAGGCCACTGGAAAACGTTGCAGGACGGCCTCGAGTTCAGCGGGTTTGATCTGGCCCAGGATGCGTTCGACAACCTGCCCGGCTGCATCGTACACCAGAGTGAACGGCAAGCCGCCCGCCGCGTTGCCCAGCGATTTCATCAGGTCTATTCCCGCGTAACCGGTAACCAGCAACGGATACGAGACATTGACTTTGGGCATGAACTTGCGCACGTTGGCCGCCGTGTCGACACCCAGCCCGACAAACTGCACGCCGGGGAACTGTTGGCTGAGCGCCTGGAGATCGGGCATTTCTTTGATGCATGGTGGACACCAGGTTGCCCAGAAGTTGAACACAACCGGACGCCCCAGCCATTGGCCGAGAGGCGTTTCAACACCTTCGTGATCGGGAAACTGCCGGGTGAACAAGGCGTCTGGACTTGCCGACCAAACGGCATGCCCCACCCCCGAGGTTAATGCGGCCCCGACGCACGCCTGCAAAAAAATACGACGCTTCATCATAAAATGAATTTTAGCACTGCCATTACATCAGGCCGGATGGCTGGCCCAATACCACCGGCACCGAAAGGAATCGAATGCACTTACACATACTGGGGATCTGCGGAACGTTCATGGGCGGCCTTGCCCTGATTGCCCGGGCAGCGGGCCACACGGTTACGGGCTGCGACACCGGCGTATACCCCCCCATGAGCACACAACTGGAAGAACAAGGCATCCACCTGACCGAAGGTTTCGGCGCCGAACAAGTCAACATCAAGCCCGACCTGTTCATTGTGGGCAATGTCGTCAGCCGCGGCAACCCGCTGATGGAGGCCATTCTTGACCAGGGCCTGCCCTACACCTCGGGCCCCCAATGGCTGGGTGAGCATATATTGCAAGGACAGCATGTCCTGGCCGTTGCAGGCACCCATGGGAAGACCACAACCAGCTCGATGCTGGCCTGGATCCTGGAACAAACCGGCCACACCCCCAATTTCCTTATCGGGGGGATTGCTCCCGGCCTTAAGGTATCGGCCCGCTTCAACCCTGCACAGCCCCTGTTTGTCATCGAAGCCGATGAATACGACACGGCGTTTTTTGATAAACGCTCGAAATTTGTACATTACCGGCCCCGTACTGCGGTATTGAACAACCTTGAGTACGACCACGCCGATATTTTTCCGAACCTGGACGCCATTGAAACCCAGTTTCACCATTTGGTGCGCACCGTGCCAGGTTCCGGGCGCATCATACGCCCCGCCCGTTGCGAGGCACTTGACCGCGTCATCGCGCGTGGCTGCTGGAGCCCGATTGATTGCTTCGGCGATGACGGGCGCTGGCAATACACCGAAAACGGCCATGCGTCGCACTTCACGGTTATTGAGAATGGCGCTGTTCTGGGCGATATCACATGGCAACTTACCGGCCGACACAACCGTCTGAACGCACTGGCCGCGCTGGCCGCGGCAAACCATGCGGGCGTCGACCCCGCAGCCGCCCTTGACGCACTCAGCGGCTTTGCCGGCGTCAAGCGCCGGATGGAAGTGCGCGGCATCGTCAACAACATTACCGTATACGACGATTTTGCCCATCACCCGACGGCCATCGCAACCACGCTTGACGGCTTGCGATGCCAGGTGGGTAACGCTCGCATACTGGCCGTGATTGAACCGCGCTCAAACACCATGAAGCTGGGCACCATGGCGGCGCAGCTTCCCGACGCCCTCAAGACGGCCGACCGCGTCTTCTGCTTCGGCGAAACCGAGGGGAAACACGCCTTGGGGTGGGATCCCGCAGTGGTTCTGGCCCCGATGGGCAATCGTGCCAGCGGCTGGCACGATCTTGGCGCGATGGTGCAGGCCATCACCGCACAAGCACAGCCTGGCGATCATATCCTGATCATGAGCAACGGCAGTTTTGGCGGCGTACACGACAAAGTGCTCACCGCACTGGCGCAGGTGTCCGCATGATCCTCTACTTGCACGGCTTCCGCTCCTCACCCCAGTCAGCCAAGGCACAACTGCTGGCAGACGCCGTTGCCCGGCAATTGCCGCACGCCGAATGGGTATGCCCGCAGTTGCCCGCCAGCCCGGCTCACGCCATCGAGTTATGCAACAATCTTGTGCAGAAACTGTCCAACCCCTCTGAGGAGCTTGTTGTGGTCGGCTCGTCGCTGGGCGGTTATTACGCCGGTCACCTGGCGCATGCCTGGCAATGCCGCTCGGTGGTGTTGAACCCGGTAATCTATGCCGCACGCGACCTGGCAACCCAGGTGGGCACCCACCCGCACTATCACAGCGATGCACCCTTTGTTTTTTTACCTGAACATATCAATGAACTTGACCGCCTCGCGTTTCCACCACCTGCATACAGCAACCGCCACTTTCTGGTGGCCTGCACCGGCGACGAAGTGCTGAACTGGGTTGAAATGGCCCGATGGTATGGCGGGTGCCGCAGTCGTATCATCAATGGCAGTGACCACGGCATTTCCGACTTTGCACGCTGGCTCCCGGAAGTCATGCAATTCATTCCGGGCGAGCCCGGCACAAAACACTAAAACGATAATTTATGTACGTTCTCTACGAAGACAGTGGCAACTTCAAGGCGGAAAAGATCTTTTCGCAAAGCGACTCCACGTTGCAGGTGGAATCTGAAAGCGGCAAACGCAGCAAGATAAAAAATACACACGTGCTGTTCCAGTTCGACCAGCCCGGGCCGCAGGAGCTTTTGCAAAACGCCAACGCCCTGGCCGAAAGCCTTGAAATTGATTTTCTGTGGGAATGTGCGCCACAAGACGAGTTTGAGGCCACCGTCTTCGCGCAGGAATACTTTGGCCACCCTCCGTCTGCGGTTGAAAAAGCGGCCCTTATCTTCGCCCTGAACAGTGCCCCGGCCTATTTTCACCGGCGTGGCAAAGGCCGTTATCGACCCGCCCCCCCCGAGATCCTGCAGGCCGCACTGGCCGCCATCGAGAAAAAGCGGCTGGCCGCCGAACAGCAACAACGCTGGACCGATGAACTGGTTGCCGGCCAGCTGCCCGAAGCCCTGGCCAGTGTCGCCCAAACCTTCCTGGTCAAACCCGACAAAAACTCGCTTGAATGGAAGGCCTTTGACGCCGCTGTCACACAGCTGGCCACCACGCCCGAAAAACTGCTGCTGCACGTCGGTGCGTGGCCGCATGCACTGAAGCTGCATCGTGACCGTTTTTTCGCCACTCACTTCCCGCGGGGGCTGTCATTCAAACATGCCGACATTCCTCCACTGGATCTTGACCTGCCCCTGGCCGATGTCGAAGCGTACTCAATCGACGACATCACCACCACCGAAGTCGATGATGCGCTGTCTGTCACCCCGCTGGCGGGCGCAGAGGTGCGAATTGGCGTGCACATTGCGGCACCCGGCTTGCTGGTCAAACGGGGCAACGAGTTTGACGAACTGGCCCGCAGCCGCATGTCTACGGTGTATATGCCCGGGCAAAAAATCCCCATGCTGCCTGATACCCTGATCAACGCATTTTCGCTGGACGCCGGTCAGGCCAAACCTGCACTGTCACTGTACGTGACGGCCAACCTTGAAACCGGCGAGGTCAGCCAATGGGAAACCCGCCTGGAACGTGTCACCGTCAAGGAAAACCTTCGACATAACTGGCTTGACGCCGAAGTCACCGAAGCCGCACTGGACGACCCGCAGGCACCGTTGCCTTATGGACACTGGCTCCGCCCCCTCTGGCAATTTTCCCGCCACTTGATCCGCGAACGCGAGCAGGCTCGCGGCAAGCCGGAAAACAATTCCCGTACCGAATATTCTTTCTACCTCGAGGGCGACCCGGAAGACCCTCACAGCATCGTCAAGCTGGTGCCGCGCCAGCGTAATGCCCCCCTTGATCGTCTGGTGGCCGAGTACATGATCCTGACCAACAAGCTCTGGGGTGCCTTCATGGCACAGCACGGCGTACCGGGCATTTATCGTTCCCAGCAGGCGGGTCGGGTACGCATGTCAACCCAGGCTCTGCCGCACGAAGCCATCGGTGTACCGCAGTATGCGTGGTCAACATCGCCGCTGCGTCGCTATGTTGACCTGATCAACCAAGGGCAAATCATTGCGGCGGCTCAGCACGGGGTATCGGCACGACTGGTCGCCCCGTTCAAGCCCAAAGAGGCTGACCTGTTCGCCATCATCGGGGCCTTTGACGCCCAGTATTCCGCATGGGGTGAATTCCAGTCGGCCATGGAGCGTTACTGGTGCATGCGCTGGCTGCAGCAACAACAGCTGACCGAAGTCACGGCCACGGTTTTACGTGAAGACCTGGTACGGTTCGATTGCGCGCCGCTGGTCACCCGGGTCGGCGGGTTACCGGAACTTGAACGCGGTACTGCAGTACGGCTGGCCATTACGGGCTACGACGAACTGGCCATCGATGTGCACTGCCGCCTGATTGACGTATTGCAACCGGACGCCTGAGCACCGTGTGGGCGACCGAGCGAAAAAGCTGGCTTTACATCGGGATCACAGTTTCACTGTGCATCCATGCGGTCGTTGTAACGCTGCGCTTTACGGCGCCGGACGCCCGCAGGCCGCCCGCTCAATCGCTGGAAGTCACGTTGGTCAATACACGCACGGAAACTGCCCCGGCAACGCCGCGCGTCCTGGCTCAACACAATCTGAATGCCGGGGGGACAGAAACACCTGATGCCCTGGCCAGCTCACCACTTCCCCTGACCACCCCCGAAAGCCCCGACGAAATCATCCTTGAGGCGTTGCGCAAACGGCAGGCCGAACTTGAAGCACAGCAAGAACGCTTGCTGACCCGGCTCGAGGCGCAACTGCAGGCACCTCAGACACACCGCCCCGACCTGTTACAGCAATCCGAAACGCCGGGCACCGATAATCAGTCGCGTGACAGCGCCGTGCTTGGCGCCCGCATTGCCGCGATCAAAGCACAAATCGAACGCTACAGTGCGCAGCCGCGCCAGCAATTTGTCGGCCCTTCTGCGCGCGAGGCCGGCCATGCACTGTACGTCGAAGCGTGGCGCCAGAAAATCGAACACATCGGGACAACGCACTACCCGCCTGAGGCTCGTGGCAAAATTTACGGGTCATTGCAGCTGACCGCCTATATCCGCAAAGACGGCTCGCTGGAGCGGGTCGAGATCAATACCCCATCCAATGAACCCGTGCTGAACCTGGCGGCTCGTCGCATTGTTCAACTGGCGGCTCCTTTTGCCCCCTTGCCGCCCGAGCTTGCACAACACACCGATATTCTGGCCATTACCCGAACCTGGCATTTCACCAACGATCAACTGACCACCCAATGACCACGCCCATCGCCTCGCCTGCCCCGAAGAAATTTGCTGTTGTCGGCAACCCCGTTGCCCACAGCAAATCGCCGTTCATTCATGCCGCCTTCAGTGCACAGACCGGCATTGCCTTGACCTATGAGCGCATTTGCGCACCGCTCGACGCGTTCGAAGCGACTGTCGAAGCCTTCTTCGCAGAGGGTGGTTCGGGGCTCAACATTACAGTACCGTTCAAAGAACGGGCATGGGCGATGGCAGGAAACGGGCTTTCAGAACGCGCCCGGCTGGCCGGCGCGGTCAACACGCTGTGGCAAGAGAACGGCCAGCTGAAAGCCTGCAATACCGACGGCGTCGGGCTGCTGACCGACCTGCGTCGTCTGGGTGCCGACCCTGAAGACCGGCGTGTCCTGCTGATCGGCGCTGGTGGTGCCGCCAAAGGTGTCACCTTGCCATTGCTGCAAGCCGGCTGCTCCCATCTGCACATCATCAACCGCACGGCAGAACGCGCACAGCAATTGCGGGAAGCCCTCACCATTCATCAGCCTGATGCGGCCAGGCGCCTGAGCGCGGGGCCACTGGATGAACTGAACGGCCACTGGGATGTCGTCATCAATGCAACGTCCAGCAGCATCGACGACCAGGCCCCGGCCATTCCCGGCCTGTCTTTCGCTCCCGACGCCCTGGCCTATGACATGTTCTATGCGCCGCAGGCCACCGCATTCATGCGTTTTGCACGTGCCGCAGGTGCCGCCCGCGTTGCCGACGGCCTGGGCATGCTGACAGGGCAGGCCGCCGTCAGCTTCCAGATCTGGAATGGCGTGATGCCCGACATTGACCCCGTTCTGACCGCACTGCGGCAACAGATCGCCAATGGTTGACCGGCAAGACGCCCGCATGTCAAAGCCCCGGCTGCTGGCTGTTGTCGGGCTGGTCGGGCTGTTCGGCCTGTTGCTTTACCAGTTCGGGCTGTTCATCATGGTGATCTGGCTGAACTTCAATAACCCGGGCACCAGCGCATTCATGCGCAGCACACTGGCCGAACTGCGAACCGATAATCCTGACGCTACCCTGGTCTACGAGTGGGTACCGTATGCTCAAATCAGCCGTGATCTCAAACGCGCCGTCATTGCGGCAGAGGACGCCAACTTCATGGCACATAACGGTGTCGAATGGGACGCCATCCGGCGCGCCTTCGAGTACAACCTGGAAATGGCCGACGAGGGTCGCAGCCGCATGCGGGGCGGCTCGACCATCACACAGCAACTGGCAAAAAACCTGTTTCTGTCGTCTGACCGGTCTTATTTGCGAAAAGGCCAGGAGCTGATTCTCACCTACATGATCGAAGCGGTCATGAGCAAAGAGCGTATTCTTGAACTTTACCTGAATGTGGCGCAATGGGGCGTTAATGTTTTTGGTGCCCAAGCCGCAGCAAACCATTATTTCAAGCGTCCTGCGGCACAACTGAATGGCCCCCAGGCTGCCCGACTGGCCGCCATGCTGCCCAACCCCGCCTATTATGACCGGCGAGGCAACACCAGCTACCTGCAATCGCGAACTGCCACCCTGATGCGTCGCATGCAGATGGTGCAAATCCCCTGATGCAAACCGCGCAAACCTGCTGATTCAGTTTCTCGCTTGCCCATCCGGGGCCTTGCGTCAAAACACGGAACGGCTGTGTTTGTTAAGCTTACGCCTTGTCTTTAAAAACCGACTTTCCATGCGCACCGCCCGTCGCTACCTCGCCCGTGAAATTTACCGATCCTGCGTCGTTGTCCTGGTGGCACTGCTGGGGCTTTTCACGTTTTTTGCACTGATCGAAGCGCTGGAAGACGTTGGCAACAACTTTACGGTATTCGACCTGTTTTACCTGCAGGCACTGCAAATGCCGACCCGGCTTTACGAGCTGCTGCCCATCGGTCTTCTGATCGGCGCTATCCTGGCGTTGGCCAGCCTTGCCCAGCGCAACGAGCTGGTTATCCTGAGGGTGTCCGGGGTCAGCGGCATGAAACTGATGCGCATGCTCTGGGTTATCACCCTGCCCTGGGTCATCGGGGCATTCATCCTGTCTGAACTCATCACACCAGCGGCAGAAATCAAAACCAGTGAAACATCGCTTCAGTTGTTGGGTCGGGCGGGGGGTGGACGCCTGAACAGCGGCTATTGGTTCAAAGAAGAAGCCCCCGAAAACGGTACCCGCGTCATCAACATTGCCGAACTCAAGCCTAACGGGGGTGTTGCCGGCATCACCTTGTACGAGTTTCGTGAAGGCCAGGAACTGGCCTCATTTTCACAAGCGGTTGACGGCTACTTCAATGACGGATCGCTGGTCATGAACCAGGTGACCGAAACACGGATCAATGCGGCTGCCGTTGATGCACTTGCCGATGCCCGCGTCACCGACGCACCCGTCACCCAGGTCAACACGGCAGGGCAGCGCCGCCTGCCCACCACCCTGACACCGGAACGCCTGATTGCACGAATCCTGACACCGGAACGCATGTCGATCACGGTACTGAGCGACTATATTTCGTATCTGGAAGCCAATAACCTGCAAACCAATCGGGAAGTCGTGGCCTTATGGCGCAAGCTGGCTTACCCCTTCACGCTGCTCGTCATGATCACCATCGCCGCACCCATCGGGTTCATGCAAACCCGACGAGGCGGTGTCGGTGGCAAGGTGTTTGCCGGCATTCTTCTGGGCGTCGGCTTTTTCATGATCAACCAGCTGGCCCTGAACGTCGGAATGCTGGGCAAATGGGCCCCATGGGTCACTGCGCTGGTCCCCAACATCGGCGCGCTGCTGCTCGCGCTCGGGGCGCTGATCCTCATGGAAAATCAACATAACGTCCGGCGCTTTCTTGTCACACACAGCCCCTGGAGCCGCACGGCATGAACACTCCCCACGACATCTGGTTCATTGGTGACGTCCAGGGGTGCTGCCAGTCACTCCACGACCTGCTCAAGCATCCCGACATTGCCGCCGACACAGAGCGTGAACTCTGGTTTGCCGGCGATATCGTCAATCGTGGCCCGCAATCGCTTGAAACCGTCCGCCACATCATGGGTATGCGCAAAAAAGCCATCACTGTGCTGGGCAATCATGACCTGAACCTGCTGGCCGTCGCCGCCGGTGTCAGAAAGCCGGGCAAATCAGATACCATCGCCGACATTCTCAAAGCGCCCGACGCCGACGAAATCATCACCTGGCTGCGGCACCGCCCGTTGGCCCACTATGCGCACGGCCACTTGCTGGTACATGCCGGCGTGATGGCCAAATGGGACGTTGAAAAAACACTGTCGCTGGCCGCCGAAGTTGAGTCGGCCCTGCGCTCTCCCAACTGGAAACGCACCCTTGAAAAAATGTATGGTGATGAACCGGTTGCCTGGAGCGAAGATCTGGGCAACAACAAGCGTTTGCGCGTCATCATCAACGCCCTGACGCGCATCCGCATGTGCAACCGCAAAGGCCACATGGAGTTCAGCTACAAGAATTCGCCCATCGCAGCCGCAAACACCGGCCTGATCCCCTGGTTCGATGTCCCGAACCGGGCGACAGCCGACAAAACGGTCGTGTTCGGACACTGGTCAACGTTGGGGCTGATGATCCGGCCCGACGCCATTTGCCTGGATACCGGATGCGTTTGGGGCGGAAAACTAACGGCCGTGCGCCTGCACGACCACAAACTGATACAGGTTGATTGCAGGCAATCACAAAAACCCTGACGCCCCGGAAACCTGCATCACTTTTCCTTGCTCTGCGCTCCTGTGAAACAGCTATTGTTTCTCGGGCAGAGCCTGATTGACATTAGTTTCTGAATCAGCCCCCACCGCCACTGCCTCACGAATCTGCTCTCGTATAAATGCTGCCAACTGTGCACGGGTCCACCCTTCATAGTGTTGTGCCGTCAACGCAGGCAGGAACTCAACCTCGACACAGGTCGAGGTACTGGCCAGCAAGATCGCCAGGTTAGCGGCCAGTGACTGCTCGCCCACAAACGCGATGCGATCACTGCGCTGGCCTCGATGGAAGAAACGTAATGCCACAGGCTGAATCAATACCCCAGTCCGCAACGGCGGCTCGAAAAGACTGGCATGAAACGGCAACACATCAAAACCCGTACTGGTCGTTCCCTCGGCAAACAAGCCGACCACCTGCCCTTGCCTGAACATGCCCTGCATCTGCTCGCCCACATGACGCACCGAATGACGCTGGGTACGGTCAATGAAAACGGTACCCGCCTTCTCAACCAGCCAGCCGATCACTGGCCAATCACGAATATCGCGCTTGGCAATGAACGCGACACAACGCACACTGCTGAGAATGAAAATATCGATCCAGGACACATGATTGGCCACCCACAGGGCCTCACCCCGCATCGACGGCTGCCCCACAATACGCAACCTGACACCGCAAATGGCCATAAGCATGCGCGACCAGGCGTGATTCAGCGATGAGCGTATCGACAATCCGACCACCGGATACACCAGAGCAACACACAGCAAACTGGAAACCAGCCAGATCAGAACCAGGGGTAACCGCAAAACAAACAAGACCGCAGCCAAAATAACCTCGTCAGATGATGGCGTCTTGACCCAGAGCGTCAAGATAGCGCTGCAGAATAATAGCAGCCGCCACAGCATCGTCGGGCGCGTTGGTTCCCAGACGCGCTTGGGCCTCGAGACTTGACCCGCGCTCATCGATCAGAGCCACCGGCACGACGAACCGCCCATGAATCTGGTTGGCAAACCGCCGTGCCTGTGTCGTCGCCAGCTGATCCTGCCCATCGGCAGCCAGAGGCAAACCGACAATGACACGATCAGGTCGCCATTCGGCAATCAGCTTTCCGATCTCGTCGAAACGCAGATCACGGCGTTCAGCGGTAATAATCGTTAGCGGACGGGCATGGCGAGTAAGCGTGTTGCCCAGCGCCACGCCGATTTTCTTGACACCGTAATCGAATGCCAGCAGGGTTTCGTCAGGCATGCCCTGCCGTGCCCGTGAGCATGGAAGAGTGGATGCCCAGCACACCAATGGCTGATTCGTAACGCGCTTCAGGAGGCACGTCGAAAATGACCGCATTGTTTGCTGCGACATTAAGCCAGGCATTCTGGGCCAGCTCGCTTTCAAGCTGACCGGCGCCCCATCCGGCATACCCCAGCGCCACCAGGTAATGTGCAGGCCCGTTGCCTTGGGCAATATCTTCCAGAATGTCGCGGGAAGTTGTCAGCAACAGGTCGCCCATGGGCAAGCTGGCGGAATAGTCGCGCCCCGGCGTATGTAATACAAACCCGCGATCGGTATGTACGGGGCCACCGAAAAATACCGGCTGCTGTGCCGCCGGCGCGTCTGGCGACACCGTAATTGACAGCCGCTGCAGCAAATCGGGCAGCATCAGATCGGTGGGACGGTTAACCACCAACCCCAGCGCCCCTTGCGCATTGTGCTCGCACATGAAAATGACAGTGTTGGCCCACTCGCCCCCGACCATGCCTGGCATGGCCAGCAAAAACTGTTTGGACAAGTCGACGCTGTTCTCTGATTGCATTTCGGCTGTAGCCATGACTCGCCCCTTAAGGTGATTACACTTCCATCATTTCGAAATCTTCTTTGCGCGCGCCGCATTCAGGGCAGACCCAGTTGGGCGGCACGTCTTCCCATCGCGTACCCGGTGCAATGCCCTCGTCGGGCAAACCGGCTTCTTCATCATAAATCCAACCACAGATAAGACACATCCATGTACGCATTGCTTGTTACTCGCTGAAAATTTTGAAAGCCTGACCGGTAGGGCAGGCAGGTATCCTATAGAATGGGGTCAATTCCATGAATCCCAATAGTAACCGGGTTTGAGTCAGTGCACGTAGCGTCACCCCCCATCGTCCTTGTTATCGGGCCCTTTGATCCCAGCGGTTCCGGCGGCTTGCCAGCCGACGCGGTCACCTGTGCGACGCTCGGTGCCCACACCATCAGCAGCGTCACCTCTCTGCACGTTCAGGATACCGCCGCCATTGAAGATGTCCACGATATCGCCCCTGAACTAATCGACGACCAGGCTCGATGCCTGCTCGAAGACATGCCGGTGGGTGCCATCAAGGCCGGCCCGTTCTACAGCGCTGACGCCGTGCGCACCGTGGCGCAAATCGCCGCCGATTACAGCGATGTCCCTCTGTTGCTGCATCTGGCGGCGCCGTCACGGGCCTTCAGCGACGACGACCATAACCTCGAAGAGGTTGTCTCATCGTTGTTTGAGCTGCTGCTGCCCCAAACCGATGTCGTGGTCATCGACGATAGCCTGCTGGCTCATTGGCAGACCGAAGGGCTTGTTCCGGGCGGGGCACCGACACACCCGGCAGCCGCCCTGCTGAACTTCGGGGCACAATGGGTCATGACAACCAATGCACAAATTCGCCCCGGGCAATGGGCTCACGTACTGCGCGGCCCCGACAAGCAAATGTTCCATTGGCCCTGGCAGCCCCCTGCCATCCGGGTATTCAACCATGACGGCCCCCTGATTTGCGCGCTTGCCGTTGAACTGGCCAAAGGTACGGAAGCCGTCGTGGCGGCAGAGCGTGCGGTCGAACAGGCCAGCCAGCTTGGTACACGTATTTTTCGTCCGGGCATGGGCGCCTCGATCTTCAACCGCACACCATCATGACGCACTCATCGCAACTGCCCAGTGGCTTGTATGGCATCACGCCGCAAACCACGGATTTTTCCGCGCTGGCCAACACGATAGAACAGGCCGCCCTTGGCGGCATGCGTGTATTGCAATGGCGTCAAAAAAAACTGGCACCGGCCGACTCTTTGCAGCAGGCACGCCATATCGCACGGCTGTGCCGCACACTGGGGGTCGCCTTCATTGTCAACGACGATGTCGCGCTGGCCCAGGCCGTACAGGCCGATGGTGTCCACCTGGGCAAAGATGATGGTGACATCGGTGCTGCACGGGCCGTTCTGGGTGCCGGGAAAATCATCGGTCGTTCCTGCTACAACGAACTTGAGCGCGCCGAAAAAGCCATACGTGACGGCGCCGACTATGTGGCCTTCGGTGCCGTCTTTGCCTCAACGGTCAAACCAGAGGCCGTGCGCGCGCCTCTGGATCTTTTTGTCCAGGCAAAACCATTAAGCAAGAAACACGCCGCAAAGCCGGTCGCCCTGGTCGCCATCGGCGGCATTACCACAGACAATGCTGCACAAGTGGTACACGCCGGGGCTGACAGCCTGGCCGTCATTGGCGGTCTGTTTGACACGCCGGACATCCGCAGCACAGCGGCCCGGTTCGCAGCCCTGTTCTGATCCGTTTCCATTTCGTTTTCTGAAGAAAGATCATCATGCCTCGTAACACTGAACTTTTTGAACGTGCCTGCCGCACCATCCCCGGCGGGGTTAATTCACCCGTTCGTGCTTTTCGCTCGGTTGGCGGCGTACCGCGCTTCATCCAGCGCGCCCAAGGCCCTTATGTCTGGGACGTCCAAGGCACACAGTACACCGACTATGTCGGCTCGTGGGGCCCTGCCATTCTGGGCCATGCCCACCCCGAAGTGATCAGAGCCGTTCAGGAAGCTGCCGTCAACGGCTTGTCATTCGGGGCACCGACAGAAGCAGAAATCGATATCGCCGAAGCGATTGCCGCCCGGCTGCCGTCCATGGAAAAAGTCCGCCTGGTCAGCTCTGGTACCGAAGCCACCATGAGCGCCATCCGGCTAGCCCGGGGCTATACCAAACGGCCCAAGAT
>JAAYID010000324.1 GCA_012744285.1 Alcaligenaceae bacterium | reverse complement strand
ATACGACCACGGTCTGATGAGTCGGCCGATCCGGTCACGAATTACCTGCGGGCGCGAGAGAAACAGCGGTCTGATTATGAGGTTGACCGTTTGCTGTACGTGGCGGCGACGCGTGCCCGACAGCAATTGTGTCTGGTGGGACAGGTCGCATGGGACGATGGCAAAGGGCAAGTAAAAGACCCGGTCAAGGACAGTTTGCTGGGTAAGTTGTGGCCGTGGCTGGGGCCGTTGTCACGTCCCGAGGCCGTTTTGCCTGCGGTTCAGGAGCAGCCCGTCGAAACGGGTTTAGCAAGCCTTCCAAACGGCAGGGTATCCATAACTCAACCCGAGGCGGGCGCACTTGCACCAGAGGCGGGCGTGTCCACCAGAATGTTGCGTCGCTTACCCCTCACGGCGCTTTCATCGGGCGACTCCGTCCGCTCCCGCGAGCGCCCGGGTGACGTTGACTGGCAGTGGTCGGCATCCTCCAATGAAGAAGCGTTGATTGGAACGGTTGCCCATGCCTGGCTCGAACGGTTGGGCAAGGCGGGCGGCGAGGGCTGGACACCTGAGCGGATCGGACAGCAGCACCCTTTGATTCAACGCCAGTTATCGCGTGCGGGTTTGCCTGTCGGGCGAATCGAAGCGGCAGCAACCGTGGTATGCGAAACCTTGCAGGCGACGCTGGGCAGCCCGCGGGGCCGCTGGCTGCTGGGTCTGGCACGGGCCTATCGCGAGTGGTCGCTGCTCGATGTGTCCGGGCGTGTGTCCATCATCGATCTGGCGGTATCCGATGAACAGGGCTGGCTGGTGGTTGACTATAAAACCGGTCAGCCAGCAGCAGGCGAATCAGACGAGCAGTTCATTCAGCGTATGCGGCAGCGATATGCTGATCAAATGGTGCGTTATCGTGATCAGGTCAGTGCCCTGGATGGTCGTCCTGCCCGTGCCGCCCTTTATTTTCCGCGGGCCGACATTTGGATCGAGGATTCAAATTCCTGTTAAACTCCTGCGTGGCGGGCCCCTTCGCATGGTTCGGCGGCAAACCTGGTCAGGTCGGGAACGAAGCAGCCATAGTCGTTTAGAACCAGTGCCGAAGTCAGGCTCGCCTTTTCTTTGATACGTACACTGCATGACATATCTGGTACTGGCGCGCAAATGGCGGCCCCGCTCGTTTGACACCCTTGTAGGCCAAGATCATGTGGTCAGGGCACTGACGCACGCCCTGCAAACCCAGCGTTTGCACCATGCCTGGTTGTTTACCGGCACGCGTGGGGTCGGCAAGACCACGTTGTCGCGGCTTCTGGCCAAATCCCTTAATTGCGAAACCGGTATTACCGCGACACCGTGTGGCCAGTGCCGTGCCTGTGTCGAGATCGATGAAGGCCGGTTTGTCGATTATGTCGAGCTCGACGCCGCGTCCAATCGCGGTGTCGATGAAATGACCCAGTTGCTGGAACAGGCCGTGTACGCGCCCGGAGCAGGGCGTTTCAAGGTCTACATGATTGACGAGGTCCACATGTTGACCGGGCATGCGTTCAACGCCATGCTCAAAACCCTCGAAGAGCCGCCCGCTCACGTCAAGTTCATCCTGGCAACCACCGACCCGCAGAAAATTCCGGTTACGGTGTTGTCACGCTGCCTGCAGTTCAACCTCAAGCAAATGACGGCCGAATCTATCGTCGGGCATTTGCAAGGTGTTTTGCAGCACGAAAATATCAGCTTCGAAGTTCCGGCCTTGCGCCTCATTGCCCAGGCCGCTGCCGGCTCCATGCGCGATGCGCTGTCGCTTACTGATCAGGCCATTGCTTACAGTGCCGGTCAGTTGTCTGCCGAGGCTGTCCGTGGCATGCTGGGCACCATTGATCAACGTTATCTGGTGCGCCTGCTTGAAGGGCTTGCTGCGGGCAGTGGGCACGCCGTACTTGAGGTTGCCGACGAGCTGGCCACACGCGGTTTGTCATATTCCGGTGCCCTGGCCGATTTATGTGTCCTTTTATCCCGTATTGCCATCGAGCAGCGGGTGTCGGGTGTAACGCCGGCCGACGATCCTGTTTCTGCCGATATCGTTAACCTGGCGGCGCGGCTGTCGCCCGATGTGGTCCAGTTGTTTTATACCGTCGCAGTACACAGCCGCAGCGAATTGTCCTTGTCGCCCGATGAGTATGCCGGGTTCGTAATGGCGTGCCTGCGCATGCTTTCCCTGGTTCCGGTGTCGCCCGATGATGGTGGCGGCAACCGTGTTGCTCAGCCGTCGCCGGGCGTTCAACAGGGAGCCGTATCCGGGAAGCCGGTCGTGCCGGTGCCGGTATCCCCCGTCGTGTCGTCAGAGATCTCTCAGGTTCAGGCTACCGGTTTTACGCCGGTGCCTGCAGCATCCGCTGTCAATCCTCTACTCGAGTCTGCTTCCGGGTCTGCTCCTGCTCTTGTGCCTTTGCCTGCCCCGTCTGTCGACGGGCTAGCAATAAAACACGTTTCAGAGCCAGGGTCCGGGCCGTTGCCAGCGTCAGCATCAACATCTTCGCACGCGTCTGCATCAGTGCAGGCGTCAGCGTTTGCAGAGTCGTCGCCAAAATTACCAGAGCGGTTACCGGAGTCTGCCACTGCCTCATCGCCGGAGCCCGCAGCAAAGCCGGCACCTGCATTGCTGCCAGCAGAAACAAAGTCAGAAGCAGCGCCCGAGCCAGCGCAGATCAGCGCTTCCGGGTTCGTGACGGCGGCCTCCGCAGATGATATTCCGCCTTGGGAAGACATGCCCGATGATGTCTCGGGTTATGTCCCCGATGACTCTGGCGCCTGGGTGGCCGACGACGGTTTTGAAACCATGGGTATCGGGTTTGATGATGCCGATGCGGTTCCGGGTGATGTGCTTGCCTTGTCCGGCGATGACATCCCTGAACGAGTTCTGGCCAGCCTGGCTCCTGCCGCTGAAACCTCCCGGCGCATCCGGTCGCCGCGCTTGCGCGATATGGACAGCACGTCCTGGCCGGCGCTGGCTGCGCAGCTGCCTGCAACTGGTGTGGCGGCCGAACTCGCCCGCCAAAGCGAATGGGTGGCTGTCAATGCTGATGAAGTGCAGTTGCGCGTGGCCATTCGCCTGTTCGCCGAAACACAGGCCCAATCCAGGTTGTGTACACTTTTGTCCGAGCACTTCGGTACGGTTGTCCGGCTGAAAGTCGAGTACGGGGAAACCGGTGATGCCACGGCACACGCGGTTGCGCAGGCTGAGCGCGCTGCGCGTCAGCGCGAGGCTGAGCAGGCCGTTGAAACCGATCCGGTGGTGCTTCAGTTACTGAACGACTTCGGTGCAACTGTCATCGAAGGTTCGATCCGGCACTTGCCCGAAAGCAAGGCCGCGTAGTCTTTTGTTGATGGGTGGCTGCCGTTGCGGCTACCCTGAGTTTTTAGTTTCACTTTCAGGAAATCCATCTCATGATGAAAGGTCAGATTGCCGGCCTGATGCGCCAGGCTCAGCAGATGCAGGAAAATATGAAGAAGGCCCAGGACGCCCTGGCCGAGATCGTTGTTGACGGGGCATCCGGGGGTGGTTTGGTCAAAGTCTCCATGACCTGTCGCCACGACGTCAAGCGCGTTGAAATCGATCCAAGTCTTTTGGCAGACGACAAAGATATGCTCGAAGACCTCGTTGCTGCAGCGTTCAATGATGCTTTGCGCAAGGCGGAAGCCACATCACAAGAAAAAATGTCGGCAGTTACCGCCGGCTTGCCGCTGCCTCCCGGAATGAAGCTGCCCTTCTGATGGACGCCCAGCTGCCCGAACCTGAACCGCTCAAGGCGCTTGTCGAGGCGCTGCGCCGTTTGCCGGGGGTCGGGGTTCGGTCGGCACGTCGTATGGCGTATCACCTGTTACAGAACGATCAGGCCGGCGCTCAACGGCTTTCACAAGCGCTGTTGTCGGCCTTGCAGAATCTGCGTCACTGCCATCGGTGCAACAATTTCACTGAAGACGACATTTGTACGTTGTGCGCCAACCCCCGGCGCGACCCGGGGCAGTTGTGTATCGTTGAAACACCGGCTGACCAGAACACGCTCGAGTCCAGCCATGGCTACAAGGGCCTGTACTATGTCCTGATGGGGCGTCTGGCCCCACTGGAAGGAGTCGGGCCCATCGAGCTGCAGTTTGATCGTTTGCTTGAACGGGCGTGTGACGGCCAGGTCAAAGAGGTCATTCTGGCAACCAATTTCACCCCCGAGGGTGAGACGACCGCGCATTATCTTACCGACCTGCTCCGGTCGCGGGGTCTTACGGTGTCGCGTCTGGCGCGTGGGGTCCCGGCAGGCAGCGAGCTTGAATATGTTGACGCCAGCACCCTGGCCTGGGCCCTGATCGAGCGGCGAAACGCCTGAGACTGGTTATACCCGTGCGCTGTCCAGCAACTGATCCAGCTTGATGGCATCCGCCACGAAAAGCCGAATTCCTTCGGCCAGTTTTTCTGTGGCCATGGCATTGTCATTCAGCTGCATCCGGAAACTGGCTTCATCGCAAGCCAACGCCGGAACATGACTGCGACGTGCAGTCTCGACATCAAGCATTTTTTTCAGTGGTGCCGTTGTGCTGGCCAGCAGGCTCAGCAGGTCGGGGCTGATGGTCAGCAGGTCGCAACCGGCCAGCGCCTGGATCTGGCCGATATTGCGGAAGCTCGCGCCCATGATTTCAGTGCCGATGCCATGACATTTGAAGTAGTTGAAGATGGCGGTGACGGATTGCACGCCCGGGTCATTCACGCCGGCACGAGCGGCCTCATCCCATTGTTCGCCTGCCGATTTTTTGTGCCAGTCATAAATGCGGCCAACGAAGGGTGAAATCAGTGTGACCCCCGCAGCGGCGCAGGCCACGGCCTGCGGCAGACAGAACAGCAGCGTCAGGTTGCAGGCAATCCCTTCGGCTTGCAGTATGCGTGCCGCTTGTATGCCTTCCCAGGTCGAGGCAATTTTGATCAGCACCCGTTGGCGATCAATCCCGGCATCTGCGTACAAGCCGATGATGTCGCGTGCCCGTGCTACCGTGGCCGCAGTGTCAAATGACAGCCGGGCATCGACTTCAGTGGACACGCGACCTGGAACGATGGCAAGAATCTCGCGTCCGAAAGCCACCAGCAGGCGGTCCGTCAGCTCGGGCAGGCTGGCCTTGGGGAAGTCGTGCACCGTCTTTTCGAGCAAAGGCCGGTAGACCTCTTTTTGTACGGCTTTGAGAATCAGTGACGGATTGGTCGTGGCATCCGTCGGGCGATGCTCGCGCATGGCTTCAAAGTCGCCGGTGTCGGCAACCACAGTGGTGTACTGGCGCAATAAATCGAGTTGACTGGACATGGTTGGCATCAGAAAATCAGGTTGTTGAGGCGCGAATGCGGGGTTGGCCGAAATGGTGGGCAGACGGGCAGGGTGCGCACCGCGGAAGCTCTGATTTTAGCGGCATCTCAAACGACCCGCTTCTCAAGGTATAATTCCAAGGTTTACTTATTGACTTTATAACCGGGGTTTACTGTGCTGCCGTCTCTATTTCCCGAGGGGACTTCGTCATCCTCTCCTGCTATTCTGGCTTTGGCGGACGGTACCATCTTCAAGGGTGTCTCTATCGGCGCCGATGGACATACCGTCGCCGAGGTTGTTTTCAACACGTCCATGACCGGGTATCAGGAAATTCTTACTGATCCCAGTTACAGCGGGCAAATCGTCACGTTAACTTACCCGCACATCGGCAATACCGGGGTCAACCCCGAAGATGTCGAATCCGACCGAATCCATGCGGCGGGTCTGGTGGTTCGTGACTGTTCGTTGCGTGTATCCAATTTTCGCTCAACCCAGTCGCTGCCCGAATACCTGCGTGCGCAGGGCATCGTGGCCATTTCCGGCGTTGATACCCGCAAGCTCACACGCATTCTGCGTGAAAGCGGCGCCCAAGGGGCCTGCATTTACGTGGGTACTGATGCTGAAGAAGCGGTTCGGCTGGCCAAAGGGTTTGCCGGTATGGACGGGCAAGACCTGGCCAAGGTGGTATCAACCAAAGCCGCTCACCCCTGGACGGAAGGCAGCTGGCAGCTTGGGCAGGGGTTTTCTGCCACACCCGCCAGCCCGTATCACGTTGTCGCTTACGACTTCGGCGTCAAGACCAACATCTTGCGTCTGCTGGTCGACCGTGGCTGCCGCATCACCGTAGTGCCAGCCCAAACGCCCGTTGCTGAGGTTCTCGCGCTCAATCCCGATGGTGTGTTCCTGTCCAACGGTCCCGGCGATCCAGCGCCCTGTGACTACGCCATTGCCACCGCGCAAACCGCCATCCAGAAAAAAATTCCTTTGTTCGGTATTTGCCTGGGTCATCAGATCATGGGTCTGGCCGTTGGTGCCCAAACCGTCAAAATGAAAACCGGTCACCATGGTGGCAACCACCCGGTTCAAGACCTGGATACCGGCCGTGTGTTCATCACCAGCCAGAATCACGGGTTTGCTGTTGAAGCGTCCAGTTTGCCGGCCAACGCCCGTGCCACACATGTTTCATTGTTCGATGGCACGCTGCAGGGCTTCGAACTCACTGACGCGCCGGCGTTCTGCTTCCAGGGGCACCCCGAAGCCAGCCCGGGCCCACACGATATTGTGGTGCTCTTCGACAAATTCATCAGCCTCATGGCCGGTCAAAAATAATTCAGCATCATGCCAAAGCGTACAGACATAAAAAGCATTCTTATCATTGGTGCCGGCCCGATCATCATCGGCCAGGCGTGTGAGTTCGACTATTCAGGCGCTCAGGCGTGCAAGTCGCTCAAGGCCGAAGGCTATCGCACGATTCTGGTCAACAGCAATCCGGCCACCATCATGACTGACCCGGAAACGGCCGATGTGACCTACATCGAGCCGATCACCTGGCAGGCTGTCGAAAAAATCATCGAAGTTGAAAAGCCCGATGCCTTGCTGCCCACCATGGGCGGGCAAACGGCCCTGAACTGTGCGCTCGACCTTGAGCGTCATGGTGTGCTGGCCAAGCATGGTGTCGAGATGATCGGTGCCAACGCCCATGCCATCGACAAGGCCGAAGATCGCCAGAAGTTCAAAGAGGCCATGACCAAGATCGGCCTTGAGTCGGCCAAGTCGGGCGTGGCGCATTCCATGGAAGAAGCCTGGGAAGTGCAGCGCCGTATCGCTGAAGATACGGGTACGTCAGGCTTCCCCACGGTTATTCGCCCCAGCTTCACCATGGGTGGTTCGGGCGGTGGTATTGCCTATAACCCTGAAGAATTTGAAACCATTTGCCGTCGCGGTCTCGAGGCCTCACCCACCAACGAATTGCTTAT
>JAAYID010000323.1 GCA_012744285.1 Alcaligenaceae bacterium | reverse complement strand
CTCTTGCGCATGCTGGCCGGTGACCTGGCCCCCGATACCGGTACCATCAAATGGTCAGAGAACGCTGACATGGGGTACATGGCGCAAGACGTGTCCGATCAGTTCCAGTCTGACAAGAATCTGTTCGACTGGATGGCCGACTACCGCCAGCCAGGTGATGATGATCAGGCCATGCGTTCCGTTCTGGGGCGCCTGCTGTTTTCTGCCGATGATATCGTCAAACAGGTCAAGGTATTGTCCGGGGGTGAAAAGAATCGCATGACATTTGGTCGCCTGATGCTGGGGCGACATAATGTGTTGCTGCTTGACGAACCCACCAACCACCTCGACATGGAGTCCATCGAATCATTGCAGTATGCCCTTGAAAAATTCGAAGGTACTCTGGTGTTTGTTTCGCATGACCGCGAGTTCGTTTCCGGTCTGGCCACACGTATTCTTGAAATCCAGCACGACGGTCAGATTATCGACTATGCGGGCGGCTATGACGATTTCCTCGCATCACGGGGTATCGAAGCTTAGGAACCGGTTTGGCCTACACCTTGTCTGAGCCCGTTTTGTACCAGGAAGACATCCGGAAAAGTCGCTTTCTGGTGTGGGCGGCCCCGGTACGGACTCCCCAGGACGCGGCTGATTTCATTGGCCAGCATTCCGATCCGGCCGCAACCCACAATTGCTGGGCCTGGAAAATCGGGCAAGCCTACCGGTTCAATGACGATGGTGAACCCGGTGGTACGGCAGGCAAACCTATTTTGCAGGCTATCGAGGGGCAGGGGCTTGATCAGGTGGTTGTGCTGGTGGTGCGCTGGTTTGGTGGCATCAAGCTCGGTACCGGCGGCCTGATCCGTGCCTATGGGGGTACGGCGGCGCAATGCCTTCGTGCTGCACCCAAAATTGAATTGCTCAATCTTGCGACATGCTACTGTACCTGCGCCTTTTCCGACATGGCGCTGGTGCGATCGCGGCTTGAGGGTTTTGGCGTGATGATTGAAGACGAACAGTTCGATGGCCAGGGCGTGACATGGCAACTGGCGTTGCCTGTCGATAATTATGCGGCTTTCGAGCTTGAATTTACCAACCTGACGCGTGGCCAGGGGCTGATCGAAAAAAAATCACCCGGTCAGGGGTGATTTTTTGACCTCATCAACCCTGGTCTTGTTCTTTTTGCTGCTGGGCAGCAATATCGGCATGAACCTGGGCCATATCAATGGTTTTCACCTGGCCGACCAGTTCTTCAAGCTGGCTGGCTGACAATGCACCGGCCTGGTTGAACAACAAAACCTGTTCGCGGAAGACCATGAGTGTGGGAATCGAGCGAATACCCAACGCCCCGGCCAGCTCTTCCTGCTCTTCGGTATTGACCTTGGCAAACGTGATGTCATCGTGACCAGCGGCCACTTTTTCAAAAATCGGTGAAAAACTGCGGCAGGGGCCACACCAGGGGGCCCAGAAATCAACGATGAGCGGTTTGCTGTCAAGGACAGCCGCCTGAAAAGTGTCTTTGGTAAGTTCGATCGTGCTCATGGGGCTCCCGAAATGAAAAAGCGGCTGACAGGCCGCTTGCATGTGCAACTACTGCGTGTCCAGTGTACTGGTTTACGTAGAGCTTTGCACGTGCAGCGCCTGCCAGCCGCAGGGGTATTGCCGGTGTCAGTGTCCGCCAAAATAGGCGTACTTGATGACAAAAAGAACAGCGACGATGAAGGTTGCAGGATGGATCTGGCTGAAGCGCCCGGTGATGATCTTCAGTACCACGTAGCTGATGAAACCAAAGGCCAGGCCATTTGCAATCGAGTAGGTGAAGGGCATGGCGACGGCCGTTAATGCCGCCGGTGTGGCTTCTGTGGCATCGTACCAGTCGACCTCGGCGATTTCGCGAAGCATCAGGCCAGCGACATACAGCAGTGCGGGGGCCGTGGCATAGCCAGGAACCGAGCCGGCCAGCGGGGCCAGGAACAGGGCCAGCAAGAACAATACGGCAACGGTAACGGCAGTAAGACCGGTACGGCCACCCGCCTGAACTCCCGAGGTGCTTTCAATATAGGCCGTGGTGCTGCTGGTGCCCAGCATGGAACCGGCAACAATGGCGGTACTGTCAGCCAGCAGGGCCCGGCCCAGACGATTGGGCTTGCCTTCCGGCATCAGGTTGGCACGCTTGGCAACGCCGATCATGGTGCCGGTGGCATCGAAAACCTCTACCAGTACCAGCACCAGAATGATGTTGACAAAACCAAAGTTCAGGGCACCCATGATGTCAAGTTGCATGAACGTGGGGGCCAGACTGGGCGGCGCCGAGAACACCCCGCCAAATTCCTGATGGCCGGTCAGAATAGACAGAATGGTGACGGCCAGAATGCCGATCAGGATGGCACCGCGAACTTTCAGGGCGTCGAGGGCAGCAATGATGAACAGCCCGAGGATGGCGTACAGTGTTGAGGGTGCAGTCAGGTCGCCCAAGGTGACCAGCGTGGCTTCGCTGCCCACCACGATGCCCGAGGTTTTGAGGGCAATGATGGCCAGGAAGAGGCCAATACCGGCCACAATAGCCGAGCGCAGCGATTTCGGGATGCCTTCGACGATCCAGGTGCGGATACCGGTAACGGTCAGCAAAAGGAAAATAATGCCTGAAATGAATACCGCGCCCAGCGCTTGCTGCCAGCTGTAGCCCATGGCGCCGACAATGGTGAACGCAAAGAATGCGTTCAGGCCCATGCCGGGGGCCATGCCCACCGGCCAGTTGGCGACAAATGCCATGATCAGCGTACCGATGGCGGCTGCCAGGCAGGTAGCCACAAAAATGGCGCCGCTATCCATGCCAGTGGTTGACAAAATGGCCGGGTTTACAAAAATGATATAGGCCATGGTCAGGAATGTGGTGACACCCGCTAAAATCTCGGTGCGGGGGTTGGTTCCATGTTCCTGAAGCTTAAACAGGTTTTCCAGCATACATTGCCCTCCCAGACAGGCTTTGAATTATTTGGTTCAATGTTTCTTGATTAAAGGAAATATTACGCTGCAATTCTAAGCCGTATTCATTCTCAACAGTTGCTTTTGCGGGTCGTAATTACCCGTATTTTTATGACGTTCACACCGGTTTTGTCCGACATCCTGCCCTCATGATTATTCTTGGTTTTGAAAGTTCCTGTGACGAAACCGGCGTTGCCGTCGTATGTACTGAACGTGGCCTGTTATCGCATGCGCTCCACAGCCAGATAGAAATGCACCAGGATTACGGTGGGGTGGTTCCTGAACTGGCTTCCCGTGATCATATTCAACGTGTGTTGCCTCTGACCCAAGAGGCCTTGGACGGTGCCGGGCTGGCATTTTCCGATGTTGACGCTATTGCCTATACCGCCGGGCCGGGTCTGGCCGGCGCTTTGCTGGTCGGGGCCAGCGTGGCCCAGTCAATGGCCTGGGCGCGCGATTTGCCGGCGATTGCCATTCATCACCTCGAAGGTCATTTGCTGTCACCGTTGCTGGCGCAACCGGCACCTGAATTTCCGTTCGTGGCCTTGCTTGTTTCAGGGGGGCATACGCAACTGATGCGGGTCGATGGGGTAGGCCAATACACCCTGCTGGGTGAAACGCTGGACGATGCCGCCGGTGAGGCCTTCGACAAATCGGCCAAACTGATGGGGCTGGGTTATCCTGGTGGGCCGGCCTTATCGCGCCTGGCCGAACAGGGCAATGCGGCCGCATACGACCTTCCGCGCCCGATGCTTCACAGCAAAGACCTTGATTTCAGCTTCAGTGGTCTCAAGACAGCGGTGCTGACACGCATGAAAAATTTGCAGGCGGATGTGTCTATTGATTTTCCTGCGGCCAGGGCAAACCTTGCGGCCGCTACTGAAGCGGCCATTGTGGATGTACTGGCAGCAAAGTCACTGAAAGCCATGAAACAGACGGGGTTGAAGCGGCTGGTCGTGGCGGGTGGTGTCGGGGCCAACCGTCATCTGCGTGCCCAGTTGCAGTCTGAAATGGCACGTCGTGGCGGTGAGGTTTTTTTTCCGCCATTGTCATTGTGCACTGATAACGGCGCCATGATTGCATTTGCAGCAGCCCAGCGTGTCAAGGCCGGTTTGGTAGACCTTGACGCATCAAGGTCGCATGCGTTTACCGTACGTCCGCGCTGGCCGCTTGATGAAATCTAGGGTTTTTTTGCTGTTTTTTCGTGGTTTTTTTTGCCGGCACCAATACGCGGTTCGGTGCCTTTCATCAGCCGGGTGATGTTGGCGCCATGCCTGAAACACAGCATGACGCTGATCAGGATAATCGCGAATGCCACCACAGGCTCAAGGCGCCAGCCAATATTGCCGCCAAACAGGTAATACAACGGCGCAAAAACAGCCGCCATAATGGCAGCCAGAGAAGAGTATTTGCTGGCGTAGGCAACAATCAGCCATGTTGCCACCGTTGCCAGGGCCAGCAGGGGCTGAAGGGCAAGCAAGACGCCCAGGGCCGTTGCTACACCTTTGCCACCCTTGAAACCCAGGAAAACCGGGTAAACGTGGCCCAGGAAGACCGCTACAGCTGCGGCGGCAACCACCCAGATGCCAAGCCCCAGAAGCGTGGCCAGCCATTGCGCCAGCCAGACAGCAACCAAACCTTTAAGGGCATCGCCCACCAGTGTCAACAAGGCAGCGGTCTTGTTGCCTGATCGTAAAACGTTGGTTGCCCCGGGGTTTTTCGACCCGAAGGTGCGAGGGTCTTGCAAGCCCATGCTGCGGCTGACCACCACTGCAAACGGGATGGAACCCAGCAGGTAGGCGGTGGCAATGATCAGAAGCCCGAGGGCTGTGGCAAAAAAAGGGGTCATGGGCAATTGTTTTTTGTTAATTCCAGGCGCGCCAATTCTACCGCGTTGAGCCAGCCACGAGTGAACACGAGCGGGTACAATTGGCCACATTCTTACAGTTCAATGGAAACGTGATGCGCATACTGGTGTCCAATGACGATGGGTACAACGCCTTGGGTATTGAGGCCTTGGTCAAGGCGCTGGCCGGCCTGGGCGAAATTACGGTGGTCGCGCCTGAAACGAACTGCAGTGGTTCGTCCAATTCGCTGACACTGAATCGTCCTCTGTCAGTGCGTCAGGCACCGAATGGCTTTTTCTTCGTCAACGGTACGCCGTCCGATTGCGTTCACATCGCTCTGACGGGTTTGCTTGATTTTCGTCCTGATCTGGTGGTTTCCGGGATCAACAACGGCGCCAACCTTGGCGACGATACCCTTTATTCGGGTACGGTTGCCGCTGCCACCGAAGGGTATCTTTTCGGAATTCCTTCTATTGCGTTTTCGCTCGTCGAGCGGGGCTGGAAGCATCTGGAGACCGCAGCGCAGGTCGCCCGCAGGGTTGTAAAGCACCATATTGCCCAGCCACTTGACAGCAAAGTGCTGCTCAACGTCAATATTCCTGCCGTCCCGGCCGATGTGCTGGGGCCAACACGGGTCACCCGTCTGGGCAAGCGCCATCCGTCCGAGCCGGTCATCAAAAGTGCCACGCCGTACGGCGAGCCGGTCTACTGGATCGGGCCTGTCGGCAATGTGTTTGACGCGGGTGCCAATACTGATTTTGCAGCGATTGAACAGCATTGTGTGTCGGTAACGCCGTTGCGCCTTGACCTAACTTACCATGAGCAGCTTGACGCTGTTTCCCGGTGGGCTGGCCCGCTATGCGAAAACCCCTGACACATTCCCCGTTCGGAACGGGTACGGTCAATCGTTTCGGGCGTTCCAGCCTGGGCAATGGTATTACCGTATCCAACAGCAATGCCAGGGTGGCAGCACCGGGTACATCCGCTCGCAAAATGTCGCCTGCAGGCCCGGCGGCAGTTATGTCACAGGGGCCTTCCGCCAATCTGGGGCTGAATTCCGACCGTCTTCGTGCTCAAATGGTACAGCGCTTGCGCACGCAAGGTATTACTGATGAGCGTGTTCTGGCTGCCATGATGGCTGTACCGCGTCATCTGTTTGTCGACGAGGGTCTGGCCAGCCGCGCCTACGAAGATGCTGCGCTGCCTATCGGCTACGGTCAAACGATTTCTCAGCCCTGGGTCGTGGCGCGCATGATTGCTGCGGTTTGTGAGCAGCGTATGCCGGTGCGGGTACTCGAAGTGGGTGCCGGCTGTGGTTACCAGGCAGCCGTCTTGTCGCAACTGGTTCCCGAGGTCTACGCCATCGAGCGTATCCGCGGGTTACACGATCTGGCGCGGGGCCATTTGCGCGTGTTGAAAACCGGCTCGAGGGTTCGTTTATCATTTGCAGATGGTATGCTCGGATTACCGGCGCATGCCCCCTATGACGCCATCGTCGTTGCGGCGGCGGGAATCAAGATTCCGCAAGCGCTGCTTGATCAACTGGCAGTTGGCGGTCGCCTCATTGCGCCCGAGGGTAGCGCCGATCAGCGCCTCATCCTCATCGAGCGCACCGGTCTGTCGTCGTTCAGTCGCACAGACCTTGAATCAGTTCGTTTTGTACCGCTTCGCGCGGGTACGCAGTTGTAAGGGAGATTTCTTATGCACGCAAATACGTTTGCGTCGGGTACAGCAGGGCAGGGCGGTCAGTTCCTTCGTCGTTCAAGGGTTCTGGCCGTGTCGGCCGTTGTATCCCTGGCCGTGCTGGCCGGGTGTGCGTCACGAGGTACGCAGGCACCGGTCAGCGATATGTCGAGCACCGATGCGTCGGCTCAGGGTGGGGGTGTTTATGTGGTCAAGCCTGGTGACACCCTCTATAAAATTTCCCAGATGCACAATGTTGATGTCAATACGCTCATCAGCTTGAACAATATTTCCGATCCGTCGCAACTCAGGGTTGGCCAGACGTTGCGTCTGGGTGCTGGTGGGGCTGTGGCCGGTGCGCCAGCAGCACCGGCATCAACGTCACCCTCGACGTCCTCGGCAACGCCTTCGGCGCCTGCGCCGGCACCAAAGGCCGAGCCCACTACTGCGGCACGCGCCAGTGACGCCAGCCTGGTTTCCTGGGGGTGGCCTGCTAGCGGCAAGATCATCCAGGGCTTCACGACCAATACCAAGGGTATCGATATTGAAGGCAAAGTGGGTGATCCCGTCGTGGCCGCCGCATCGGGTAAAGTCATGTATGCCGGTAATGGGGTACGTGGTCTGGGTAACCTGATTCTGCTGGGGCACTCGAACGGGTTTATCTCGGCCTATGCACACAATAACAAGTTGCTGGTTAAAACGGGCCAGCAGGTCAGCAAAGGTGCGAAAATCGCCGAGGTCGGTCAAACTGACACTACCTCGCCGCGGCTTCATTTCGAAATCCGACGCAGCGGTATACCGGTCAACCCCTTGTCGTATCTGCCGGCCCGATGACCCCTGTTTTGGTCTTCGACCTCGAAACCATCCCGGACATCGACGGGTTGCGCCGGCTTAATGGCTGGGGTAACGAGCTGTCTGATGAAGACGTCGTGGCAGCCGCCCAGGCTGCCCGGCTCGAGTCCCATGGCACTGATTTTCTGCCTTTGCACCTTCAGAAAATTGCCGTGGTCGGGTGTGTGTTTCGTGATGCCCAGGGGTTTCGCGTTAAAACCCTGGGCAAACCCGATGATCCGGAAGCGGCCTTGATTGCCGGTTTTTTCAAAACCATCGAACACTATACCCCCCGCCTGGTCAGCTGGAATGGTTCCGGCTTTGATCTCCCTGTTTTGCACTACCGCAGCCTGATTCACGCGGTGCCTGCACCGCGTTACTGGGACACCGGTGACGATGATCGTGACTTCAAATACAACAACTACATCAGCCGTTATCACAATCGCCACATTGACCTGATGGATCTGCTGGCCAAGTACAACGGGCGTGCCAATGCACCACTCGATGAATTGGCGAAATTATGCGGTTTTCCGGGCAAGCTCGGCATGGACGGCAGTCAGGTCTGGAAAGCCTGGATGTCGGGTCAGCAAGATGATGTACGTGCCTATTGTGAAACCGATGTCGTCAATACGTGGCTGGTCTATTGTCGATTCCGTCTGCTGAAGGGCGAACTTGATGATGTCGGCTATGCGCACGAGATACAACTGGTGCGCGATACGCTCCAAGCCTCAGGGGCACCTCACTGGGCCGAGTATCTGGCGGCCTGGGATACCTGATCCGCATGTTTGCATGATGTGTCCTGCAGTTGGCAAGCAACGACCCTGTCGGGCTGCTGAAATCACCTGAAAGATTTGGCACTGTGGCTGAAACAACCCGGAAACGGGTGTGGACCGACAATGACGACTCCATAATTCATTTCAGGTGTCTCATCATGCAACGCAAATCTTCTGTACTCGCCTCTTCCCTGGCCGCTGTGGTAGCGGCTGTTGCCCTGCAAACCCCGGTTTTTGCATCACCGTCAGCGCCCGATTCGGCACCGGTAACCGCCGCTGAGGGCTACCGCGGCCACAAGCACGATGGCAAACATCATGGCAAGCGTCATGGCCAGCGCGACGAGGCGCGTGCCGCTCTGGTCGTGCCTGGTTATGGTGGTATCAGTCAAAAATTCCTGGATACGCTGGCCTTGACGGATGCCCAGAAGGGCTTGCTTGAGCAGGCGCAGCAGGCGCGCAAGTCGTTGTGGTCGGGCCAGAAAGACCAAATGAAGTCGCAACACGACGCCCGCAAGGCCGAATTGTCCTCCGGAAAAATTGATCCGCGTGTCGCCATCGAAGCCCGACAGGCCCACCGAACCACGATGATGCAGGCTCAGGCCGATATGACGGCCAAGTGGTTGGCGGTATGGGATGCGCTTGATGATACCCAGCGCGGCAAGATCGCCGCACATCTGGCCGAAAGAAGCGATTCGACAGGCCGTCGCTAGAGTGTCAAAATTCGGGCCTGATAGTTTTTTAGGCGTCATGGCCCATGTCTGATCTAGTTCTTGAAATCCAGTCGCTCGACCTGGAAGCCCGGGGTGTTGCCCGTCACGACGGCAAGGTTGTCTTTGTTGAAGGGGCCTTGCCCGGCGAGCGGGTCAGGGCCCGGATCCTGCGGCAAAAATCATCCTTTGATACCGCGCGCGCCGAAGCCATTCTCAAGCCGTCATCGCAGCGGGTCAGCCCGGCCTGTCCGAATTTCGGGGTGTGTGGCGGCTGTGCCATGCAGCACCTTGATCCGGCCGCTCAGGTCGCCGTCAAGCAACGCGCTCTTGAAGATGCCCTTTGGCATATTGGCAAGGTTCGTCCACAGCGCATGCTGGCGCCCATGCATGGGCCCGCGTGGGGTTATCGTTATCGTGCGCGCCTGTCGGTTCGTGTGGTTCAGAAAAAAGGTGGCGTGCTGGTTGGTTTTCGGGAAAAGCGGGGCGCCTATGTGGCTGACATGACGGAATGCCGGGTGTTGCCGCCGCACGTGTCTGACTTGCTGGTGCCATTACGCCATCTGGTAGGCCAGCTGTCTGCCCCGAAAAGCATCCCGCAAATCGAGGTGGCTGTGGGTGATCAGACGACGGCGCTGTTGTTGCGGCACATGGAACCCTTGACGGCTGGTGACCAGCGCCTGCTCGCCCAATTTGCGCACGAACATGGCGTCAGCTGGTGGTTGCAACCCAAGGGGCCGGAAACAGTGCATCCGATGGACCCCGATGACGAGGGGCGTCTGGCTTACTCGTTACCCCAGTTTGGCTTGCGCATGGCGTATCGGCCTACTGATTTTACCCAGGTCAATCATGCCATCAATCAGGCCTTGATTGCCCGTGCGCTTTCGTTGCTTGGTGTCCAGTCTACGGATCGTGTCGCTGACTTGTTCTGCGGGTTGGGTAACTTCACCTTGCCGTTGGCGACCCAGTCACGCGAGGTGGTGGGTATTGAAGGCAGCAAAATCTTGATTGATCGGGCGCGTGAAGCGGCGATGGCCAATGGCCTGGCCGACAAGACGGACTTTGCCGTACTGAACCTGTTCGAGGTGGACGTGCAATGGTTGCGGGATCTTGGCTATTTTGATCGTTTGCTGATTGATCCGCCACGAGACGGGGCCGAAGCGGTGTCGCGCGCGTTGGCGGCTTTGCTGCCGCATGAACGCCCGGGACGTATTGTTTACGTGTCGTGCAACCCGGCAACCCTGGCACGCGATGCCGGTATTCTGGTGACCGAAGGGGGCTATCAGATGACCGCTGCCGGGGCGATCAATATGTTCCCGCACACCGGCCATGTGGAATCAATCGCAGTGTTTGAGTCGTCAGTGCCAGGCAAGTCTGTTGCTGCCCGCAGTGCTTGAAAAGTTCTGGCCTGCAAATTCAGGCTTGCAACAAAAAACCCTCGCGATGGCGAGGGTTTTTATTCGGGCGTGCTGCCTGAAACGGCTGGCCAGGCTTCAGGTCATGGTCTGTCAGACCTCAGGCGATCATTTTTACCCCTGCAGTCTTCAAGCTTTCAACCTTCAGTCATCCATCTTCAGCGTTCAACCGTCAGAGCTATCAGGCAGCGGTTTCTGCCAAAACGCGTGCGGCTTCTTCCAGCACCCGGGCTGGTGCTGTGCCACCGACGTGATTGCGTGCGGCGACCGAGCCTTCAAGGGTCAGCACCTCGAACACGTCCTCGTTGATGTCGTTGTGGAACACGCGCAGCTGTTCAAGTGACAGGTCGGCTAGGTCGCACTGCTGTTCTTCGCAGGTGCGTACGGCGTGCGCCACGGTTTCGTGGGCATCGCGGAATGGCACGCCTTTCTTGACCAGATAATCGGCCAGATCGGTTGCCGTGGCATAGCCCTGCAGGGCCGCAGCCCGCATGGCTTCGGGCTTGACCTTGATGCCATTGACCATGTCAACAAAAATGGTCAGGGTGTCACGAATCGTGTCGGCCGAGTCGAACAAACCTTCTTTGTCTTCCTGGTTATCTTTGTTGTAAGCCAGGGGCTGGCCTTTCATGAGTGTCAGCAGCCCGACCAGATTGCCATTGACCCGCCCGGTTTTGCCGCGAGCCAGTTCGGGCACGTCGGGGTTTTTCTTTTGCGGCATGATGGAACTGCCGGTACAGAAGCGGTCGGCCAGCTCGATGAAGCCTACGCGCGGGCTCATCCAGATGATGAGTTCTTCGGACATGCGCGAGATGTGCGTCATGATCAGTGCGGCAGCGGCGCAAAATTCGATGGCAAAGTCGCGGTCAGAGACGGCATCGAGCGAGTTTCGGCAGATGCCGTCGAATGCCAGGGTTTTGGCAACGCGTTCGCGGTCAATCGGGTAGGTTGTTCCGGCCAATGCGGCAGCACCCAAGGGCAGGCGGTTAACGCGCTTGCGGCAGTCGACCAGACGTTCGGCATCGCGGGCGAACATTTCGGCGTAGGCCAGCAGATGGTGGCCAAAGGTGACGGGTTGAGCAACCTGCAAGTGGGTGAACCCCGGCAGGATGGTGT
>JAAYID010000322.1 GCA_012744285.1 Alcaligenaceae bacterium | reverse complement strand
TGAATAGAACAAGACACTGGCTTGAGCAGATACAACAATAATGCTATACATATATAGCAAAGATACCAGGAGCTCATCCCATGCTTGCAATCCGCCTCCCTAAAGAGATCGAATCCCGCCTCGAAGCCTTGGCACAGGCCACAGGGCGCACCAAAACTTTTTATGCACGCGAAGCCATTCTTGAGCACTTGGACGACCTGGAAGATTTGTACCTGGCCGAACAGCGTTTAATCGACATACGCACAGGGCGTAGCCAAACCGTGCCGCTTGAAGACGTGATGAAGCGCTATGGCATGGAAGGTTGAGCTCGATCGAGCCGCCGAGCGTGAACTCGACAAGATCGACCCACAGGCTGCGCGACGCATTATCTCGTTTTTGTTTGACCGCGTTGCACCGCTGGAGGATCCCCGCAGTATTGGCGAAGCCCTGAAAGGCTCCAGACTAGGCACATTTTGGAAGTATCGCGTGGGAGATTACCGGGTCATTTGCAGCATCGAGGACGACGAATTGCGCATCCTGGTCGTACGACTGGGAAACCGAAAATCGGTGTATAAAAAACTATGAACTATTCCGAACCCCCCACCCCGACTGCCGCCTGGGGGCTGGATGGCATTTGCGTGGTCAATGTCAAAACCTTCACCGAACGGCGCGCCCACATCGAGCGTGAACTGAAACGGTTTGGCCTGACCGGCGAGTTCATCTTTGAACACGACGCCAACGAAATCACGCCCGAACTCGACGCACAATATTACCTGCCCAACCCGAACCTGACCAACGGCCACAAGTCGTGCGGGTTAAAGCACATCGCGATCATGCAGCGGGTGGTCGCACGGCACTGGGATTACTGTCTGGTGCTGGAAGACGATGCGATTCTGGACAAGAACTTTCGCCAGGGCGTTGAAAACGCCCTGCGCGAACTGAAACAGAACTACGCCGGCAAACCCTGCGTGACGTTTATCGGCAGCGGCGGCAATTGGTACACGCCGCGCAGCCAGCGCAAGAAGGGGCAGCATCTGTACCCGGCCAAAAAAGGCCGTTTCACCGATTCGTACATCATCGGCAAAGAGGCCGCGCAACAGCGCCTTGACTGGATTGCGCAGCACAAAATGGGCAATGCCATTGACAACGCCTTTGACCAGATGGACCGCGAGCTGGGCATTCAGCTGTTATGGCTGGAACCCACGGTAGTCGAGCAGGGCACGAAGCGCGGGCTGTTTGGCAGCACCCTGGAAGGCCGCTGGCCTGCGCCGGTGCAGGCGTTTTTGCATGGCTGGGAAAAATTCCGGCGCAAGTACATTTACCAGTTGTGGCGTTGAAAGGCTTACTGGATCAGCGGGACAACAGTATCAGGATGTGATCCTGGCTTTAAGCATAACACTTTGTGTGATACCATTCCATGTCAAAGAATGGAGTGCTTCAGGTTGAGAGTTTTCAAAAACGCTTGGTTTGGGCGGTTTGCTCGCAAAGAAAAAATCTCAGGCGAAGCGCTTAGAGAGGCGGTAGCTCGGGCCGAACAAGGTCAGATCGATGCTGATTTGGGTGGTGGTGTGATCAAGCAGCGGATTGCTCGCCCAGGTGGCGGCAAGTCCAAGGGTTACCGCAGCGTTGTTTTGTACCGCAAGGATGACAAAGCATTCTTCGTTTTTGGGTTTCCCAAGAGTGAGCAGGGCAACATCCGTGAGGATGAAGAAGCTCAGTTCAAGAAGATGGCGAAGCAGGTTCTTGCGCTTACCGATGAGCAATTGCAACTGCTCATTGCCAAGGGTCAGTTTGAAGAGGTCACCAAAGATGCCTAAAAAATACCGTAGCGATGCCTTCGCCGCCATCCACGAGACAATCGAGGCTTTACACGAAATCGGCGCTGTCAACAAGCAGACGATGCGCGAGTTTGATGAGGCGTGTTTGACGCCAATTCACGTGCTGGCACCGGAGGAGATCAAAGAGATTCGGCTGCGTGAGCACATCTCGCAACCGGTGTTTGCTCGTTACCTCAACGTCTCAAAGAATCTTGTCTCGGATTGGGAGCGCGGTGTGAAAAAACCCGGGGGTCCTGCACTGCGATTGCTGACATTAATCCAGAAAAAGGGGTTGACGGCGATTGCGTGATTGCATTGATGACTACCGATTGAGCGGATACTTGCATCCCTTCCGAGAGGCCTCGCTGCAGCAAGACCCGATCTCAGCAAGTACATTTACCCGTTGTGGCGTTGAACGACTTACTGGTAGTGATAGCGACAGGCAATAACTACCAGGGCCTGGTCATCGACGCAGTAAACCAGCCGGTGGGTGTCGTCGATGCGGCGCGACCAGAAGCCCGAGAGGTTTTCCTTAAGGGGTTCGGGCTTGCCAATACCCTCGAAGGGGTGACGCAGGCAATCCTTGAGCAGGGTATTGATACGCTTGAGCGTTTTGCGGTCCTGGCCTTGCCAGTATTCGTAATCGCCCCAGGCAGCCAGGGTCCAGGTCAGTTTCAGCAGTTTGTCTTCAGTCGGCATCAAGCAGACCCTGCTGCTTGACCTTCCCTTGGCGGTACTGCCCGATAGAACGCACCAAATGGGCCGCATTCGCAGGTGATTTGAGCAGATGGACGGTCTCCATCAGGCCATTGAAGGTGTCCAGCGACATGAGCACCGCATCGGGGGCATCCCGGCGTGCGATGACCGTGTAATCGGCATCGTCGATCACCTGATCAATCACGTTTTTGAGGCTGTTTCGTGCCTCAGAGAAATTCACTACGCGCATGACGATAGCCCTTTTAACTTGTACTGTTTATAGTACAAGTTTAGGATAATGCATGTTCAATTGCAAGACCCGATCAGGTCGGCAGGCCCACCAGCCCAAGGTTTCCGGTATCTAATGCACTGAC
Organism: Alcaligenaceae bacterium; assembly: GCA_012744285.1. GTDB lineage: Bacteria > Pseudomonadota > Gammaproteobacteria > Burkholderiales > Burkholderiaceae_B > Neopusillimonas > Neopusillimonas aromaticivorans. The sequence goes on along the minus strand of JAAYID010000322.1, from coordinate 5,628 downwards.
GTCCACGATGCCCACCAGAATGGCGATGGGGGTGAATTCAGCCGCGAGATCCATCTGACCATTGGCGTTGCCAGCGCGGTCGTCCCAGCCAATGGCCATGGTGTTGACTCCGTTATCAATCAGGAAAATGAAGGCGTCGTTGGCTGCTCCGTTGCTGACTGCAGCAGCGATAATGGTCCCGACATTTGAAAAGTCGCCGGCCGCATTATCGGTAATCTTGACGATGCCCATGAAGTCGTCGGTCTTCAGATCGAATTTGCTGCCACTTGACCCGGTACCCACGACGCTCTTGCCACCAAGATTGCCATTGATGAACACAGACTCTTTGAACAGCAGTTTGTCCTCTGCACCGTTAGAGCTGATGTCAAACCCCACGATATTGTTCATGACAGTCGACGTTAACCCCGTTTTGGTTTCAATGCGAATAGTATCCGTTGCCCCATCGACTTGACTCGGGTTCGTGCTGGAATACAGGCTGATGAAGTCAGGCTCATCATCCACAATGACCGTATCAGACCCGTCACCCGGCATAATGAAATCTTGCCCGGCGCCGCCATAGATGGTGTCATTTCCCGCCTGCGTGTTGATGAAGTCATTGCCGCCCATGCCATACGCCGTGTCGTCCCCCTCGTCACCGGCGATGAAGTCACGCAGGGTTCCGCCAGTGATGGTGTCGTTGCCCCCGGCACCGGACATGAAGTTGGTGCTGCTGCCGCCGATCAGGATGTCGTTGCCCAAGCCGCCGCGAAGGAAGGCGGCGTTGGTGCCGGCTTTGATGACGTCGGCGACAGCTTGAGACCCGAGGAACAGGCTCATGGTGGACACGTTGAGGTTGAGCGTGTCCTGTGTCTGATAACCGGGAACGCCGACCAAACCGCCATTTGCAATGGGTTCATTCATCTGGTTGATCAGGGCGGTGACGCTGTTGACGACGTCATTGAGGTGTGCGCCGAGGCCAAGCCCTAGTTTGCTTGCGGCATCGATGGCGGTCAGGGCAACGACCCCATTGCCATTCTTCCCGTCGTTGACGCTACCCGCACCATAAAGTTTACGTCCTGAAAAATCCAGCCCTCCTGCGCTCGCGCCCTCTACCCTCGCACCGTTCGCCACCGACAGAGTCCCGATTTGATTTAACCCGTTGACCTGGTCAATTTGCGCAGTCAGGCTTTGCGCCAGGTCAAACTGGCCAATGGCTTGCAGTTTCACGTTGGTCATGTCGACGGTAGCGGCGCCATTCGATGCAACCCGCAATGCGCTGGCACCGTCGCCAATGACGGTGGCACCCAACGTATTCAGCGCAGTCATCTGGTCTGCTGAAAACGTCGCGTCTGAGTGCAAATAAATGGTTTTGAAGTTGCTGATCGTAACGTCTGACAAATCTGTCGTGCCGTACACGTGAAGGGTATTGTTGCCGCCCGCACCGTTGTAGACTTCGCCCGTTTGAACCTGGCTGGTGGCGCGATCGTTCAGCGTGGTGAGATTTGCAAATCGGGGGTCACTACCCGTGTATTGACCCGGTGCCGTTGTGCCGACCAGGATGAAGACATCATCGCCGTCGCCACCGGTGACGCTCTGCGCCCCTTCTGACCCGTAGACAATAACGTTGCCGGTGCCGGCAATCGACCTTCCGCTCAATTGCGCGGCGGTAGCGGTCAGGGTTTTTCCGGCGTCAATGGATACACCGAAGCTGCCCAGGTCGGCTGCGCCATTCAGAACCAGGTCGGCGCTGATTTGTGCTGTTTTGGTGCCGGTTGTGGGTGGGTTCACGACAGAAAGGTTGGATGTTGCAATCAAATCCATCAGCGTGACGTTGATAGCGTCTTTAATATAGCCGCCTGTGTTTGTCATCACATTGGCGGTGGTGTCTTTAACAGTTGAGTAGGTTAGCGCGCCATTTCCGCTGGCACTATCAATGGTGGTGAGGTTCGCAATGCTGGCAGCGTCCGTCAGCGTGACCCCCACATCGGCCTTCATGTTGATTTTGTCACCTGAAGTGCCTTCATTGGTCACAAGCAGCAACACCGCATCCGCCGTTGTCCCCGTCACCGAGGTGATGGCCTGCGCATCAACCAGCCCGGCGGTTGCGGCTTCGATCCCTTTCAAATCGGCCAACGCGACATCTGCACCCGCAGCAAGGGTGACGGCCACATCGGCCTTCGTCTTGATTTTGTCGCCTGATGTGCCTTGATGGGTCACCAGCAGCCACTTTGCGTCGGCCACTGATGCGTCGGTGATTGACGTTACGGCAGAGGCGTCGATGAAGGCGCTTGACGTTGTGTCAACGGCTTTGAGGTTGGCAGCAGTCAGGGTGGTATCGGACAGTTTGACGGTTCCGGTTCCGGTGATGGTAACGCCGGTGATGTCGGCTTTCGAGACCGACAACACGTCGCTGCCGCCCAGTTTGATGCTGGTGGCCTGGACCTGGGCACTTCCACTGAAGTCGGCGGTTTTCGTCAGCGAATTGCGGGTGAAGGTGGCGACCGAGCTACCAATGCCCCCCGACCAGCTGACGGTGATGTCGCCGGTGGCGGTTCCGCTGAAGGTGAGTTCACCGGACGTGTTCAACACGTCAAAGGTCGCAGGCGCGGGAGGATCGTCGCCGGGGGTTGGTGTCGGGGTTGGAGTCGGGGTTGGAGTCGGGGTTGGAGTCGGGGTTGGTGTTGGCGGATCAAAAACAGGCGGCAGCACAATGCCAGGGGGAACCGTTACTTCGGGGGGAACGACCAGCCTGATGCCCGACCCGGCGGGTGGAACAAAATCGACGGGGATGGGCGTGGATGCTGGCGGAGTCCAGCCTGAAGGACGCTCGAACGCGGGCAGGAAAGGGGCAACGCTTTCGACGCGGCCGAGCGCTTGCGCGGGATTACCGTTGGTCAGGGCCTGGATAAACGACGGGTCGTTTGAAAACTCAGACAGCCTGACGCCGTTACCCAGATTACGTCCTTCATTGACACCGAACTGCAGCAAATGGGCGAACGGCTCGATGACACCATTGGCGACGGCGTTGGCAATATCAGGGTTGGCGCCAAGGTAGCGCCCCAGGTCAATGGCGGGGTTAATGGCGCGGGGTTCACTCTGGCCGAACAGGACGAAGTGCTGTGCTGCCGAGGCAATTTGCCCGTTCGCGATGGCCTGGGCGACATCGGGGTTTTGCTGAAGATAAAACGCTTCGTCAAACAACGGGGTGGGCGTGCGGCCTTCGGCACCGCCGAACAGCTCGAAATGGTCCCAGGCGGTGATCAGCCCTTGGGCGACCGCCTGGGCGACATCCGGGTTGTTGGCCAGGTACTGGGCGGGGTCAAACAAGGGCGATCCGGAACGCCCTTCAGAGCGACCATAAAGCATGAAGTGTTCAAAGGCATCAAAGGGCGCCCCTGACTGAATCGCCGAAGCGACGTCGGGGTTTTGCTGGAGATACCAGTTTGCATTGAAAGGTAAGGGGGTACTCATGGTCGCATGTCCTGAACAAAATAACCGCACCGGGCAAGCCCACCCAACCGCCGGGCCCACCGCCCTGAAAAAGCCATCAATCATTGATGGTCTTGTATTTAATGTAATGCGAAAAAAAGAGGTGAATCATGATTCCCGAGAAATCCGATCAACTTAAAAAAACCGGAACCTGTCTACACCAAAACCGGTTTATCCCCCAACCACCGTCGCCAGAATCTCGCCAGCATCCACGACATCAGCCTGACCGCGCCAGGCGACCATCATGTCGGGCCGCACCAGCACCAGGTCGGCGGCATACAGGCTGTTGGCCACAGGGTGATCGACGTCCAGCACCGTCAACGGAACCCCCCGCCGGCGGGCCTCATCTGACCAGGCTCGTGCCACGGGCTGGCCGGTGAAATTCAGCAGATTGAAACCCGCACCGAAGCGGTCAAACAAGGCCTCGGTGGACGACAGCCACACGTGCGGCGCCCGATGCCCCGGGCGTGCCACCGGCACATAACGGCGCGGATCATCGGCGGGTTCAGGGGTGCCATCAGGAATGCAGATGGGGCTGTCGTTGTAGCGGTAGCCCAGCAGCACCCCCGACGAGGCCAGAATTTTCTCCTGACTCAGCAGTTCGGCCCCCAGACGTTCACGCAGTGCCTGGCCTGCGGCGTCTTCCGCATCCAGTTCGTCACCGTACTGCATGACTGAATACAGCTTGTCGAAGTTGTCGGCGGCTTCGCGCGTGTTGCGCACCCCGATCGGGTGGCGCTCGGTGTGATAGCTGTCCAGCAGGGCATCAGGCGCCCAGCCTTGCACCACGGCGGCCAGTTTCCAGCCCAGTTCCACCGCATCGCCAACGCCGGTATTCATGCCCAGCCCACCGGTAGGGGTGAACTTGTGGGCGGCGTCTCCGGCCAGGAAGGCGCGCCCGACCCGGTACTGGTCGGCCACCAAGGCGTGCGCGGTCCAGGGCTGAACCTCGATGATGTCCAGATCAATGGTTTTGCCCAGCAAACGGGTGATGGCCGCCTTGGGGTCGATGTCGGTCCATTCGACGCCGTCGGGCATGATCAGGTGGTATGTCCACAGCGTGCCGCCGTCCCAGTTCAGCAGGAAACCGCGACACGATTGATGCAGCGGAAAATAGATGTTGCCGTGCCCAAAGGCGTGTGCCGACATGAAATCGGGGGCACGAAAATAAATGGACACGAAGCGGGCCAGGCCGCTGCGCCCGGACATCGGCACCCCAAGGGTTTCGCGCACCAGTGAACGGCCTCCGTCACACCCCACCAGGTAATCGGCGCTCACCGCCTGGATCTCCCCGGTTGCCACGTTGCGGATACGTGCATCAACACCGCTCTTTTCCTGCGAAAAATCTGTTAATTCCCAGCCAAACCGTGCGTCTACGCTGTCGCGCGTCAGCACATAGTCTTTCAGTGCGGTTTCCACATGCTGCTGGCCGACAATGGTTTTCAGGTAAGGGGACCAGTACATTTCGGCGTAAGGGTCGGCCACCCCTTCATCGCGGGCCTTTTCCAGTGCCTCGTAAGACGACATGGACAAGCGGTGCAGCGATTTGCCGTGCATGCTGCTGACCCAGTGGTAGTCTGCCGGCAAATGCGCCGGAATCCCTTTATTGATCAGTTTTTTATCTACGCCCCAACGGCGGAAATACTCCATGGTACGGTTGCCGACCGCGTTGGCGCGCGGGTGCGGGTTGACTTCGGCGCGCTGCTCTACCAACAGGCAAGGAATGTTGCGCCAGCCCAGCTCGGCCGCCAACGACAAGCCGACGGACGCGCCGCCAGCGATTAAAACGGGGGTATGCAATGTTTTCATGAGCAGTTCTAAACGTATGGGTTGTTATTCGTGAACAGGCCGCCGTGATTCGGAGGCTGTTATTCGTGAACAGGTCACGGTGATTCGGGGGCTGTTATCGTCAGGCAGGCAGCGGTAATCCGGGGGCACGGCGATCGGGGGACACGCCACAATGATACGGAGGCGGGTATCCCCAGGCCGGTTCATCCATGGTTTTCCAGAAACGCCAGCAGGCGTGAGTTGAAGGCCTCCGGGCACTCCAGATTCATCAGGTGACCGCACCGGAGCAACAGCGTAAATTCGGCATGCGGCATCATCGCCGCTTCCCCCGATGCCACCAACGGGATTGCTGCCTGTATCCCACCGATAGGG